>CAYVSK010000001.1:0-33420 GCA_964453635.1 uncultured Weeksellaceae bacterium
GGAGCTTTTCTTCTTCAACAAAATACAGCCCATCCCCGGCCTGGCCAGCCGCATTGACCTGTTCATCGATCTCCTTGCTGCTCCCGGATAGGCTCTCCATGTGGGAACGGACGACCGCTTCTTTTCCGGGCGCGGGACATTCAAAGGTCACCCCGACCAGCTGGTCCTGCAAGCCCATCCGGTGGATCATCTCCGTTACAGCGGGAACAAAAGAGCAGGCCCGGATCACTGGAGCAGGATCTTTTCGGCGAAACGGTCATTCAGGGTGGTCATCCGGACGAAGAAAATGCCCGAGGAGTTACTTTCCGCTATATCAAAGGAAAGCTCGTGGGTTCCCCGGCTGAGTTCCTTTTTGTGGAGTTCCTGGACCACGCGACCCCGGAGGTCCACCAAGTCGATATCCACAAGGGCATCGGTATCCATCGGGACTTCTACGATCACCCGGCCGCCATTGGAAGCCTGACGGACATCAATAGCACCTTTCTTCAAAGCCCCCCCCGACGCAATGCCAACAGCGGAATCCTCCGAAACGGTGAGCGTAGAGACAAACACAGAATCCCCGGAATTCAAATTATCTGAATTGGTCACATTGAACGCTCCATAAAACGTGACCTTTCCGGTGCCTGCCGAAGGAGCTTTCCAATCAAAGCTCCAGGACTTGCCCCCTTGATTATCGGTCCCGGACGAGGTATGGGTGATATACCCATTATCACCACCGACCAATTGCGTCTCCCCACCGGTGCTTTTCAGGGTCCCGAGTTTCTCCTTATTGCTGTTCTGAGGAGATATTTGGAAACCAAAACGAGAATGGCCGGGCCTTGAGATACTGGCGGTGATGGTATAGATATTCCCCGGCACATAACCGCCCGAAGGAATATCGGATTGGATCAGCCCATCCAGGTTTTGGGGCGAAGTTCCGGTATGGCAACCCGATTGGGCACAGGTCTCACCATCGCCGGCGGGATCACCGGCCACACCGGAAGGCGCGCCACTTTGATTCCGGCCATGACCCCCACCGTGCATGAAGAGATCAAAGCCCCATAAGAGACCGGCCGTTAGGAAAAGGAGAAGGATCGGAACGTTTCTTTTGGACATGCGCATGACGATTCGGTCTTAGCAGCAACAATTTCTCCACCCGGGAAGGGTGCGGACGATCTTTCGGTCCCCGGGCCTCATTAAAAAGAAGGATCCCCGGGACCGTACCCCACAAAGATGGATCTTTTCATGGAATGATGAGAAAGCTCATATTCCATGCAATATCATTTCTCATGATCCTATTCCCGAACGGGGCGCACAGCCCTTAGAGAACCGTAATGGTAAAGCAGGGGGACCATGGCCAGGAGAACAACGGTACCGCAGATAAAATAGGCCCAGACGATCCTTCCCCCTTCCGCGAAAAAAGCCAGGGAAAACAGGGCCGTAAAGATGGACCGAAGGAGCGTATTGATCGCCTGGAAAACGCTGTTCGAACGCCCGATGACCCAATTGGGCACGTGGTCGAACAAATAGGTGATCCGCATGACCCGCACGCCGGAATTGGTGACGCCAAGCACCGTATTGAAAAGCAGGAAGATGAAGAGCGAACGGGTGACGGCACAAAGATAGAAGACCAGCACGGTCAGTCCCATGGCCGCAACAACGGCCGGAAGGGTGTTCCACCGACGGATCACCCAGCGGATCGTCAACCCTGCCACCAAGGCCCCCATCGCGAAGAGCACTTCCCCGACCGCATACACATCCGCGGCCAGACCCAGATGGTCATCAACGTAGACGGGCATCAGGAAAAAGGCCTGCACGATCACGAAGACGAAGATCATGTAGGAGGCGTTCCCGAAGAGGAAGATCAGGGGGTTCGCTCGAAGGAATCGGAGACCGGTCCGAAATCGTTCCTTCAAAGGTCCCTTGTCCACCTTGGGGGGAACGGTCGGCGTGTAGCGGATCCCCTGGATCAGGAGAAAAGCCAGAACATAAGCCCCGGCATCGAGCAAAAAGATCTCGCTCAAGCTCCACTTCTCCACCCTGAAAGGGATCATTTCAGCCAGGGTGACCCCTTTGCCTTCGGTACCGGCCAAAAGGAGGGCTCCCACAGCACTCGCGAACATGCGGGTCGCCTGGCCCTGGACCTCGATAAGGGAATTTGTGCGGGAATAATCCTGTCGCTCCGTGATCTCCTGAGCAAAAGCATAGAGCGTCGGGTAATGGACATTGAAGTTAAGGATGGTGGCCGCAAAGGCGAGGATCACCAGGCCAGCGGGTACCGTGCCGAACCCAAAGCCCGAAAAAGCGATACCCCCGAGGATCAGAGCCCCGGCCAGCATCAGCCCCGTAAAGACATTCTTCCGGGGATAGCGGTCGATCAGGGTCCCCCCGTACAAACCCCAGAAGAGGGTAAGAAAAGTGATCACAGCGAAAAGGCTCCCGAACAGGGAAGGCCGTTCCAGGACCTGGGTGAAGTACCAGGGTATGGCGAGCATGACGATGCCATGGGCGAATTCGGACACGATGTTCGCCAGCAGTAGGAATATCAGCGCCTGCCGGTTTCGCATGACCCCTTTTTAGCGGGATCAAAGAAAGGAGAAAATCCGGGGTCGGGGATCGGAATGGTCCATATTCACTGGACCCATCGCCCAATGCCTTTTGCCCAATGCCAAACCCTTTCCCCTCAATAAGGAGCTTTTGTTCATTGAAATTCGGGTTATGGAATATTATTTGGAATTTGAAATTGCACCCCTTAGATTTCGCCCCTGACCGATTCGAATCATTCAGCCACCCGGTGCTTTGTTCTTTCGATCATGGAACCCACCAGGAACTCCACATACGATAGCGCTCTCAAAAAGGCGATGGACTACTGCGCCAAACGAGAACGCTGTGAATCGGAGATCCGGAGGCGACTGGGCAAAGAACCCCTCGAAGAGAGTGAACTGGATGCCATCGTGCAGGAGCTCAGGGATCAGGGTTTTCTGGACCACGAACGTTACGCCCGGAGCTTCGTGGCCGACAAGTTCAACCTGGCCCGTTGGGGCCGCCTCAAGATCCGGCATGCCCTCCTGGAGACCGGCGTGGAGGCGGAACTTGTGGACCGGGCCATCGAGACGATCCCGGAAGCGGAATACCACCAGGCCGTTCGGGAGCTTATCCTCAAAAGAACCGAAGGCCATATCCCGGAAGGGAAGGAATGGGAAAAAGTGATCCGCTGGCTGGCGGGCCGGGGCTTCGAACCGGAGATCGTCCGGGAAATCGGGAGTAAGATCAAAACGTGACCACCATTGGAGCCGAGATTTTGGCACCGTTCCCGAAACGCTTAACGAAACAATGCTTGACCATCCAACCATAAAAACTTTGCGGTCTCTGCGCCTTCTCAGCGTCCTTTGCATGCATCATTTACGGACAGACAAGGCAGGAAGCCCCCCTTCCGATCAGGATCAACCCCACTAAATTTGCGATCTTGAACTAACCAAAAAAACCCCCTACCATGGACGACAAGTTCAGGAAGCTGGACGAAAAGAACGAGGAAGCGGAAAAAGGCGGCGGCGAGGACCGGATCGAAAAACAACACGAGAAAGGTAAACTGTCGGCCCGGGAACGGATCCACTTCCTGCTCGACGAAGGCTCCTTCGAGGAGATCGGCAAACTGGTGACCCACCGCTCCACCCTTTTCGGCCTCGACAAAAAGAAATTCTATGGCGACGGGGTCGTGACCGGCTACGGCACCGTGAACGGCCGCCTGGTCTACGTCTTTTCCCAGGACTTTACGGTATTGGGCGGCTCCCTCGCTGAAGCGCACGCCGAGAAGATCTGTAAGATCATGGACCTGGCCGTGAAGAACGGGGCCCCCGTCATTGGCCTGAACGATTCGGGCGGGGCCAGGATCCAGGAAGGGGTGGTCTCCCTGGCCGGTTATGCGGACATCTTTTACCGCAATACCATGGCCAGTGGGGTCATTCCCCAAATATCCGCCGTTATGGGCCCCTGTGCAGGAGGCGCGGTCTATTCGCCGGCCCTCACGGACTTCATTCTCATGGTAGAGGATTCCTCCTATATGTTCGTGACCGGCCCGAACGTGGTAAAGACCGTGACCCACGAGGAGGTGAGCGCCAAAGAACTCGGCGGGGCGGTCACCCACGCCAGCAAATCCGGCGTGACCCATTTCTCGGCGAGCAACGAGATGGAATGCATCGCCCGGATCAAGGATATCATCAGTTACATGCCGGCGAACTGCGACGAAGACCCACCGAGCTTCCCTTATGAAGAAGGGGACGAAAAAAGGCCCGGACTGAACGACATCGTCCCGGATAGCCCCAACCAACCCTACGATATCCGGGAGGTGATCAATGGGACCGTGGATGCGGACTCCTTCCTGGAAGTCCACAAGGATTTTGCCGGGAACATCGTGGTGGGATTCGCCCGTATAGCCGGCCGAAGTGTGGGCATCGTAGCGAACCAGCCCGCCCATCTGGCCGGGGTCCTGGACATCGATGCCTCCAAAAAAGGCGCCCGCTTCGTCCGCACCTGCGACAGCTTTAACATCCCCCTCCTTGTATTCGAGGATGTTCCGGGATTTCTACCGGGAACAGAACAAGAGTGGAACGGGATCATCGCCAACGGGGCGAAATTGCTCTATGCCTTCTGTGAAGCGACTGTACCGAGGGTCACCGTGATCACCCGAAAAGCTTACGGGGGCGCTTACGATGTGATGAACTCCAAACACATCGGCGCCGACATGAACTACGCCTGGCCCACGGCCGAGATCGCTGTTATGGGGCCCAAAGGGGCGGCGGAGATCATCTTCCGCAGCGAGATAGAAAAAGCGGATGACCCGGATGCCAAGCTCAAGGAAAAAGAGGCCGAATACTCGGAGGAATTCGCCCATCCCTACCGCGCCGCAGCAAGGGGCTTCATCGATGAGGTCATCAAACCCGAGGAGACCCGGAAAAAGCTCATCCGAGCCTTCGATATGCTGGAGAACAAGGCGGTCTCCAACCCCCGGAAAAAACACGGGAACATTCCCCTGTAGACCCCGGACCGGGAAAGGCCATGCCAGCCTTCAGGTCCCACCGGGAAAAGCGGGGAACGGGAAGGAGCCGGGGAAGCGGAGAAAATCCCTCAAGAACCCCTTCTTTCATTACCTTTGTATAAGACCGATCAGTAATTCCATCACCCATGATATCGAACAAGATCCTTTCCGCGATCCTCTTTTTCTTCTTATCCTGTTCCGGGCCGGCCGGGGACAAGATCGATACCCTCTCGATCGGGGCCAAAGCCCCGAAGCTCGACAAGGAACTGAAGGACGTTTCCGGAAAAGAACGGGCCTTAAGAGAAATTGGAGCAGAAAATGGCCTGCTCGTCATTTTTTCCTGCAACACCTGTCCCTTCGTTAAGGCGTGGGAAGATCGCTATCCGGAGATCAGGGACCAGGCATCGGAAAAAGACGTCGGCATGGCCCTGATCAATTCCAATGCCAAAAAGCGGGACCAGGGGGACGGCTTCGCGGATATGAAAGCGCGCCACAAGAACAAAGGCTACGGTTGCCCCTATCTTCTCGACGAGAACTCGAAGCTCGCGAACGCTTTCGGGGCAAAAACCACCCCCCACGTCTTTCTTTTCGATGACAATTTTGAGCTCGTCTACAAGGGCGCGATCGACGACAATTATGAAAATGCCGAAGCAGTCGAAGAACCCTACCTGAAGAATGCGCTGAACGCGCTGGAAGAAGGCGGCAAGATCGATCCTCAACAGACGAAGGCCATCGGGTGTAGCATTAAAAGAGCCGATACCCAAGGACCATGAACGTACTCGTGATCGGATCCGGCGGGCGTGAACACGCCCTGGGCCAAAAGATCGCCCTAAGCTCCCTGATCAGCGGTCTCTGGTTCGCTCCAGGGAACCCTGGTACGGCTGAGCTCGGGCAGAATACGGAAGTCGCTCCAACCGACCGGGAAGGCATTCTGGACCTGATCGCCTCGAACACGATATCCCTCGTCGTGGTGGGCCCGGAACAACCCCTGGTGGAGGGTTTGCGCGATACGATCGAAGCGGATCAGAGAGCGGCCGGGGTAACGGTCATCGGACCCGGCAGAGAGGCGGCTCGTCTGGAAGGGAGCAAAGCCTTTGCCAAAAGCTTCATGGAAAGACACGGCATCCCCACCGCTGCCCATCAAAGTTTCTCCCCCGATACCCTGGAGGAAGGGCTTGCTTTTCTCGATCGGATCCAAGCCCCTTACGTCCTCAAAGCCGATGGCCTGGCCGCTGGCAAAGGCGTTCTGATCCGGTCCGACCTCGCCCAGGCGAAAAGGGAGCTCGCGGCCATGCTGAACGGCAAGATGTTCGGAGAGGCGGCCAATAAGGTCGTGGTGGAGGAATTCCTCGAAGGGTCCGAATTCTCGGTCTTTGTGCTCACAGACGGAAAGGATTACAAGATCCTCCCCGCCTCCAAGGACTACAAGCGGGCCGAAGATGGCGATAAAGGGCCCAACACGGGCGGCATGGGATCCATATCCCCGGTGCCATTCGTGACCGACGAACTCCTGGACCTCGTTGAAAAAAGGATCGTCCGCCCCACCCTGAAAGGCCTCAAAGAAGAAGGCACGCCGTACCAGGGTTTCCTATACATTGGGGGAATGGCGGTAAAAGGGGATCCTTACGTGGTGGAATACAACGTGCGGATGGGCGACCCCGAAGCCCAGGTCGTGATACCCCGTATCCGAACGGACCTCCTCGACCTCTTCGAAGGGATCGCCACGGGGACCCTGTCCGAGAAGGACCTGGAAATCGATGAGCGGTCAGCTGCCACGGTGGTCCTGGCATCGGGTGGTTACCCGGGCAAGTACGAAAAAGGAAAACCCATAAGGGGGCTCGACAAAGTTTCAGAGAGCACGGTCTATCATGCCGGAACCACCTTGAAGGATGGGAATCTGGTAACAGCAGGCGGCCGGGTGCTCACGCTGACAGCACTCGGCAGTGACCTGGAAAAGGCACTGGAAACGGTTTACCGGGAGATCGACCGGGTCACCTTCGAAAAGGCTTACCACAGGTCCGATATCGGGAGGGATATGCTCGTCACGAGCGGATAACGACCCCTACTTCAAGGTTCCCCTTTCCTCGGCTTCCCGATCGTATCGCGCCTGCAGCCGCAGCCAATAGATCAACCCGATAATACCGAGCAGAAGGGCCGCGATGTTGGGGGCGTTCCCGGCCGCGGGCAAGAGCTTAAAGGTCCATTTTAAAAGGTCCGCTATGGGCCAAACGATCTCGTCCATATCCGTAGTTTTGTCGGGTGCTCAAAATTAAGTGAAAATTTCCGTCCATGATCCTTCAATGGTTTCGCAGGGACCATTTGGGAAGACACTTTATCCTTCCTTTTCTGATCATTGCCTTGTGGCTCCCGGCGATCGTTGCACCCGTAACCGTTCGAACCCACCCCGGGATCGGGCTCTATCCGGGCCTACACGCATTTGTTATGAGCAATTGGCCAGGCGTCTGGGCCTTCCTTTCGATGATCACGATCTTGCTAACAGCCTATCTCCTGGACTTGCTTGTAGAGCGGATCCAGTTCTACCAGAACAGGAATCTGTTGCCGGGATTGATATACGCCCTGACCATGAGCACGGTCCCGGCCCAGTTCACCTTCCATCCGCTCGTCCCGGCCAACTTTTTTCTGACCCTGGCCCTTTGGCGCCTCTATTCAGTGGACCACCGGACCCGGGTGATCCCCCTGGTCTACGATGCGGGCTTCTTTACCGGAGTGGCGGCGACCTTTTTCTTCCCCTATATTTTTCTCTTCCCCGTCATCTGGATCGGGCTCATCCTCATCCGTTCCTTTAACTGGCGGGAATTCCTCCTTCCAATGCTGGGGACCGGGACCCCCTTCCTTTTGGTATGGACGTACCGATTCTGGATGGATACCCCGCTTTTTATCACCACTTTCCGTGACTGGGGAAGCTACGAGGAATTCTTTCATATATCTGATTTTCAGGTTTTTAATTCCGCCCTCCTGATCCTTTTCGGGCTCCTCCTCCTGGCTGGTCTCTACCATCTTTTGCGTTCCTTCCGGGAGCGTGTCATGCTGAACAAAAAACAGCAACAGATCTTCCTTGCCTTTTTTCTGCTCCTTTCGGGGATCTTTTACTTGAGCGCTTTCATTCCGGACCTGGCTTACCGGTTAAGCATAATGGCCCTTCCCTTTGCGCTTCTTTTTCCGTTCTTCCTGAGCCACGAGGATCATCGCCGCGCATCTGAACTTCTCTTCACGATCTGGTTTTTGCTGGTGGCCACCGGAGAAGTTTTCCGGTTCCTTTGAAGGGCCTTACCTTTGCCGCTGTGAAATTCGGGGTCATCATATTTCCCGGTTCGAACTGCGATGAGGACATGGTCCACGTCCTCAGGGACATCTTTGGGGTTCCGACCGAGCGACTCTGGCACAAGGAAGCAGACCTCAAGGGCTGTGACCACATCGTTCTCCCGGGCGGCTTTTCTTACGGGGATTACCTGCGATCAGGAGCCATTGCCAGGTTCTCACCGATCATGGAAAAGGTTATCGATCATGCGAAGCGCGGGGGAATGGTACTCGGGATATGCAACGGCTTTCAGGTCCTTTGTGAAGCAGGCCTGCTACCGGGTGTTCTCCTGCATAACGTCCAGCAACGCTTCGTCTGTCGGAATGTCCATATCCGTGCTGAGACCACGGATTCCCCGATAACCCGGAATCTCCGGACGGGTGAGCCCCTGACCATCCCGATCGCCCATGCTGAAGGGAATTATTTCGCTCACGCTGAGACCCTAGATCATCTTGAGGAAAACGACCAGGTCCTGTTCCGGTATTGCGACCAGGCCGGAGAATTATCCGGAGCCTCGGACCCGAACGGTTCGAAAAGGTATATCGCCGGGATCTGTAACCAGGAACGGAACGTGGTCGGCATGATGCCCCATCCAGAGAGGGCTTCGAGCGAAGTGCTCGGCAACACCGAAGGCTCACCCCTCTTCGGGTCCCTCCTGGGCAAAGCCCTCGGGGTCTGATAACAAACTCCATGACCAAACAAAAGAAAAAACAGAAAAAGAAGCTCGTCAAAGCTGTTCTAAGGGTCCTCCAAGACCACGCCCAAAAACAGATGAACCACAAACAAGTTGCGTGGGAACTCAGCGAGCATATGCAAGCCGATAAAGGGGAGGTCAAACGGATCCTTGAGGAAGAATCGAAAAAAGGCCGGATCCGGTCCATGGGGAAGGGCAAATACCAAGCCATCCCGGAAAAAGCCTACATCAATGGCCGGATAGACATGACCAAGGGGGGTGCGGCTTATGTCATTTCCGATGACCTGGACGAGGATGTTTTCATTGCTCCCAACGACCTCGGGCACGCCCTTCACGAAGACCTTGTGAAGGTCTATCTCTACGCAAAACGCAAACGGAAAAACCCCAAGGGCGAGGTCGTAGAGGTCCTGGAAAGAGCCCGGACCACTTTCGTCGGAAAATTGGAAGTCACGAAGGATTTTGCCTTTCTGATCCCCGATGGCCAAAAGATGCACGTGGACCTCTACATTCCCCTGAACAAACTGGCGGGGGCCAAGGACGGCGAAAAGGCCATCGGTGCCATCTCCGATTGGCCGGAAAAAGCCACCAACCCCTTCGGCTATATCGAAAAACGGCTGGGCAAACCCGGGGTGAACGATGTGGAGATGCATGCCATCCTCGCCGAATACGGCCTCCCTTACGAATTCCCTCAAAAGGTCGAAAAAGCGGCAGCGGAACTGAGCGGGAACATTGAAGAGGAGACCGCGAAAAGAAAGGACTTCCGGGAGGTCCCGACCTTCACCATCGATCCCGACGATGCCAGGGATTACGACGATGCGCTTTCATTGCGGGAACTCGAGAACGGAGAATACGAGGTCGGCATTCACATTGCCGACGTTTCCTATTACGTTACGCGGGATTCCATCATCGATCAGGAAGCCGTCAAAAGGGCGACGTCGGTCTATCTTGTGGACCGGGTCGTGCCCATGCTTCCGGAGCGGCTTTCCAACGATCTCTGTTCCTTGCGTCCAGAGGAGGACCGCCTTGCCTTTTCAGCCATCTTCCGGATAGACCAAAAAGCAGAGGTGCGCGCCCAGTGGTTCGGTCGTACGGTCATCCGCTCAGACCGGCGCTTTACTTACGATCAGGCCCAGGCGAACCTGAATGCCGGTAACGAGGAATTCTCCCGGGAATTGGGAGTCCTCGATGACCTGGCCAAGCGCCTGAGAAAAGCCCGGGTGAAGAAAGGATCCCTCGAGATCGAGAGCGACGAGGTCAAGTTCGAACTGGACAAGGAAGGCAATCCCCTCGGGGTCTATCCCAAAAAGATCCTGGACACCAACCTTCTGATCGAGGAAATGATGCTCCTCGCCAACCAGAAGGTCGCCGCCTTTATCGGCAAGCGGGACGACCCCCTCCCCTTTATTTACAGGGTTCACGACAAACCGGATGAAGAAAAGCTCCAAATGCTCCGGGAATTCGTCCATCACTTTGGCTACAAACTGGAACACAAACCCGGAAAGCCAATTTCCTACGCGATCAATCAACTACTCAAGTCGATCAAAGGGGAAGAAGCAGAAGGCGTGATCTCCCATATGGCCGTTCGTTCCATGGCCAAAGCTGAATACAACACCGAGAACATTGGCCATTACGGGCTCGCTTTTTCATATTACACGCATTTTACGTCCCCGATCCGGCGATATCCGGACCTCGAAGTACATCGCCTACTGGACCGTTACCTCCGGGAAAAGAAGACCGCTTCCCTCGACCATCTCGATAGTGTCTCCAAGAATTCCTCCATTCAAGAGCGGCGAGCGATCGATGCCGAACGGGATTCGATCAAGTACAAACAGGTGGAATACCTGCAGGACCGGATCGGTGATACGTTCCAGGGGGTCGTGGCCGGCGTGACGGATTGGGGGATCTTCGTGGAGCTCGAGGAGAACAAATGCGAAGGTATGATCCATCTGCGGAGCATCAGCGATGACCTCTACTACTTCGACGAGCGCCACCACAAGATCATCGGGAGCAAATTCGGGCGAACTTTCGAATTGGGGGACCGCATCAAAGTGGTGATCAAGGAAGCGAACCTGGAGAAGAAACAACTGACCTTCCTCCTCGCCCCGGAAGAATTCGAATAAAACAAGAAGGGCAGCAGGGATCGCGAACCCGGCTAGTCATTTGTGTCCAGCCAGTATTCCTGCCGATGCTTTCAAATGGTCCCTGGATCGGTCCCGGCAACCCCCTCTATCACCACTCAGTACCATATTGAGGTCGCGAGCGGATTCGAACCGCTGTGAAGGGTTTTGCAGACCCCCGCCTAGCCACTCGGCCACGCGACCTTTTTGATCACCTAAGCAAAGGTAAAAAAGCACGTTGATCCATATCACGCACCCACCTCTTTCAGGGCTTTCTTTTATTATCTTCGCACAGCACTCAAAGAAGAACAAGGGTTATGGTATCCAAAAAGATCGAAAAAGCACTCAACGACCAGGTAGAGGTCGAGGCCATGTCCTCCCAATTCTATCTCGCAATGGCCTCATGGGCAGAGACACAGGGTTTCAACGGTTCTGCGAAATTCCTCTTCAACCATTCGGACGAGGAACGGATGCACATGCTCAAGTTGGTCCATTTCATCAACGAAAGGGGTGGCCATGCGATCATCCCGACCCTGGATCAACCCCAAAAAAGATTCGATTCGCTCCAGAGCGTTTTTAAAGAGGTCCTCGAGCACGAGGTCAAGGTCACCAAACAGATCAACAAGGTGGTGGAGCTTTGCCTCGATCAAAAGGATTATACGACCCACAATTTCATGCAATGGTACGTCTCGGAACAGATCGAGGAAGAAGCGCTCGCCCGGGATATCATGGACAAACTGAACATGGTCGGCAGCGATAAAGGTGGGTTGTATCTATTCGATCGGGACCTCGAGAACATGAAGCATCAGGGAGGGACATCGACCGAAAGCAATGGGGGAGGATGAACGCCTGTCTCCTCCGGCTTCCTCCATTATTCTGTCCTTAAGCGGGAAACCTTCCGACCGTTCGTCCCTTAAAGATGAGGTATAGTGCACCTCCCTGCTTTGAAAGCGTGAGGTGTTTGGGCCTGAACGGGGGTCATATCCGGTAAAAGGGGGATCGCCCGGCCTGCTCATAAAGGCGCGCCCCTTTTTCAGGGATTACATACTGAATAATTTTTATATTGCGCGTTAAGGTTCCATCGAACGGGCCCGCTCCCCCGTGACATGAAGAAGGCATTCCTCATACTGTTCGCACTTCTATCCCTTTCCATGCGGACGACCGACCAGGGGGATAATGAGGATACCCAGGCCATGTTCAAGGCGGCCTATCTCTACAGTTTCACCAAGTTGGTGGACTGGCCTGAATCCTACAAAGATGGTGACTTTGTGATCGGAGTCCTGGATGGGAGCTCCTCATTAATGGAGCACCTCAACCGGAAATACGGGGCCAAGAAGGTCGGCTCCCAGGAGATCCGTATAAAGAACTTTCAGCGCCCGAAAGGGATCGATAATAAGTGTCATATCCTCTTCATACCAGAGGATAAAAACGCCCAGGTCGAAACCATTCTGGACCCAAAACGTAGTACCCTTATCGTTACGGAAAAGGAAGGAGGGCTTGATAAAGGGGCCGTGATCAATTTCGTCGTAAAGGACCAAAAACTCGAATATGAACTCAGTACGAGCAATGCCGAACAAAAGGACCTGATCATCGGGTCTCAATTGAAAGACCTTGCCTTAAAAGTCGTAGAGTAGGCCGTCCCATGTTCAAACGGTTCCACATATTGCTTATTCTCTTCCTGGGTTTGTTGAGCCAGCTTTACGGCCAATTCGACCCGGCCACCAAAGCGATCCAATATTACCAGGAGGATAAGCTGGATACGGCGAAAATGCTGATCGATAGTGCGATCGCCATTCCATCCTTGAGGAACAAGGCACAGACCTGGCACTTCAGGGGTTTCATCTACCGCGACATTTACGAAAAGAAACACGACAAGGACCGCGGTTCCCCGGCAAGGGACACCTCCATAAGAGCTTTCCACATGTCTACCCAACTGGATAGCTCCGGAAAGTATACGTCCACCAATGAACAAGCCATTAAGAGCCTGGCGATCACGTATTACAACGATGCGGTGAAGACGATGGACACCTCCCATTATGAGCTGTCACAAAAGATGTACGAACGCTACAAGGAAGTGCACCGCCTGGTGGAACCCAACAAGGACTTCACCAAAAGGGACATCGAATACTACGAGTCCCTCGGCTCTGTTTTAATGATGATCCTTGAGACCAGCCAGAAGAAACGACCCGAGATCTTCCGGGAAGCCCTGAACGTTTATGACCGTCTGCTCAAGATCGACCCCGACAACCTCCTCGGCAACGCCAACCGGGGTAAACTCTATTACAACAAAGGCGTCCGGATCGTCAAGAACATGGACCCCAATGAACTGGATGTCGCCATGCTCAAGAAAAAACAAAAGGCGTTCAGGGAACTTCTCAGAAAGGCCCTTCCCTCCCTCAAAAAGTGCCATGAGATCAAACCCGGAAAAATGGATTGTATTGAAGGGCTAATGGGCATCTATTACGGTTTGAATGAGGATGAGAAATACCAAAAGTTCAAGGAGATCAAGGAAAAATATAAAAAAGAAGACGGTGACCCGGGGAACGGGGAGGATCGTTGATCCTAAACATGAGCTGCTTTCCGTTTTAAGATGGATTTTCGTTTCACCATAGGACGCAAGATCGGAACCGGCTTCGGCCTTTTACTGCTTCTGATCGTGCTGGTCTTTTATTCCACCAACAAGACCCTGAACGAAAGCCGGGCGATCAACCGCAAGATCGAGCAGATCTATTCCCCCTCGGTGGATGCCCTGGAAAAACTTAAGCTAAAGATCGTGCGCTCCCGCATGCTGATCACCCAATGGGGATTGGTCCAGAGCCGGAGCGACAATCCAGGAAAACTGGAGCTGAAAAGGATCAAAAAAGAGGAATGGCCGGAACTGAGAAGTCAGCTCGACTCCCTCTCCCAATTCTGGAAAAAGGAAAAAGAGAAAAAAGGGGAATACACCGAGACCAAAAGGGAAATGCTCAAGGAGGTCTTCGAAAAGATCGAAGGGCTTTTTGAGATCCAGGGAAAGCTCGAAAAACAACTCCCCGATTTCCAAAGCTACAACGACCCGACCAAAATGCTCCTGATCAAACCCCTGGTGGTGAATGGGGGCGATGTTCACGTTCAGACCAAGAACATACTTTCCAAACTTAACGAACTGATCAAACGAGAGGAAGCCACCAAAAAGGAGGTCCGCACGAGCATGAACCGATCCTTCGACCTCCTTCAGTTCCTCATGCGCTATCTCGGTCTCTTCCTCGGGGTCGGAGGGATCTTGATCGCCTATTTCACGGTCCGGTCCATCGTCCGCCCCATATACAAACTGAAAGAGATCATTCTGAACCTTTGCCGCGGCATATTCCCCGAACAAAAGATGAAGCCCACCAACGATGAGATCGGGGAAATGTCAGTGGCCCTGAATCAATTGGTGGACGGGCTCAAACGAACGACCGATTTTTCCAAGCAAGTCGGCATGGGGAATTTCTACGCTTACGACTACAAGCCTCTGAGCGATGAGGACACCCTCGGGCATGCCCTCCTCAAGATGAGGGATGAATTGGCCGAGAACGAAAGAAAACTCGAGGAGAAAGTCGCCCAACGGACCCGGGAAGTGGTGGAACAAAAGGAAGAGGTAGAGCGACAAAGACAACGGGTCGAGGGGCTCTATAAAGACCTTACCGATAGCATCAAATACGCCCAGCGCTTACAGGAATCCATCCTTCCCTCTGAAGAATGGGTCCAGGAAAGATACCCCGACTACTTTATTCTGTTCAAACCAAAGGATATCGTTTCCGGGGACTTCTACTGGTTTGACGAAGCACAAGGGATCCAGCTTTTTGCTGCCGTCGACTGCACCGGTCACGGGGTTCCCGGAGCCTTTATGAGCCTTGTTGGGCACAACGGGCTGGACCAGGCAGTAAAAGAACACGGGGTCACCGACCCCGGAAAGATCCTGGACGACCTTAACAAATCGGCCTCAGAGACCCTGAACAAAACGACCGACGGGGAATCCGTTAGTGATGGCATGGATATAGCACTGTGTGCCCTGGACCTTGACAACAAGAAACTCAAATTCGCCGGGGCCAACAATCCCCTTTACCTGATACGAAACGGGGAACTCTATCAATACCGGGCGGACAAGGTGGCGATCGGGGCCCTCGAAGTCGGAGAACACCACTACCACACCCATGAGATCGATCTGCAGGAGAATGACCATATATACATCTTTTCCGACGGCTTTCCCGATCAATTCGGAGGAGAAAAAGGGAAGAAATTCAAGTACAAACCCTTTAAAAAACTCCTTCAAAAAATTCACGACCAACCCATGAAAGAACAACGGGATACCCTCGATCAAACGATCGAAGATTGGCGGGGAGACCTTGAACAGATCGATGATATCCTTGTAATAGGTGTAAGCATCTGATCCGGAACGGAATTACCGGGGCGTCGTTCCCCTTATAATGATCCGAAAGCAATTTTTTGTTGGCAAGGTTCCATCTCCAGTTGCTGATCCCTTTTCTGACCCTTTTAGGGACCTGTTTTTCAGCAAAGGGGTCGGACAACATCAGGTTCGACAACTTTACGATCCGGGAGGGATTGTCCCAGAGTACGGTCAATTGCCTGATCCAGGATCAGCAAGGCTTCATATGGGTCGGGACCCAGGATGGGTTGAACAAATTCAACGGCTACGAATTCACGGTCTTCAAACATGACCCCCAGGATTCCACTTCCCTGACCAACAACTATATCCACGACCTCTACGAGGACCACCATGGCGACCTATGGATCGCTACGGACCGCGGTATTAGCGTATTCAATCGGGATAAGAAGCGATTTCGCAACTATCAGAAAAAAGACGGGCTCCCCCACGGGGTCGTCTGGAACATCGAAGGCGACGGGGAAGGGACCATTTATGCCGGGACCGCGAAAGGGGGATTGGCCGTGATCCATCCCGAAAAGGACTCGATGACCGTCCTTCGAAGAAATGAGAAGAACAATAGCCTTCCCGGGAATTCGATCCGTTCCTTGTATATGGACGAGCATACCGGGCTCCTCTGGATCGGAACGGCAGGGAACGGATTGGCCCTCCTGGATACCGGAACAATGACGCTCAAGACAAAAGAAAACGGACAAGGGAGCCAATTCCTACCCGGGGAAATGATATGGACGATCGAACGGGAACAAGACCGGGAGAACTTCTGGATCGGGACCAACAATGGATTGTATAAGTTGAAAGGGGCAGAAGAGCCAGTCCTGAAAGAGCAGATAGAAGCTTCCTCAAGCGACGACCCCCAAGGGTTGTCAAACAATGTGGTCTCTGCGATACATGCTGGAAAGAACGGACACTTGTGGATCGGCACATCCGGAGGGGGGCTGAACAAAATGGTCCGAAAAAAGAACGGAAAGCGGGAATTTTTTCACTACACCCACAGCTCCTTTGATAAATCGAGCCTTACCAGCGACCTCGTCCATACCCTGCTAAAGGACCGAATGGGCTCACTTTGGATCGGTACCAATCGAGGCATCAGTGAATTCGACCCGGGGAAGCAAAAGTTCGAACACATCAAGTACCGGGTGACGGAAGAAGGGGGGCTGAACGACCAGAACGTGTGGTCCATTTTCGAATCAGGAGATAGCATTTTATGGGTCGGAACCCGAGAAGGCCTGAATAGGATCGACCGGGAAAAGGATCGTTTTTGGTACTACAGCCGGGATGCGAAAAACCTCAACGAGATCAACGACAACAGCGTCCTTTCCATTTATATCGAGAAAAACGGACGCATCTGGGTGGGCATGGTGGACGGCCTCTTTCGGTTGAAGACCACTGCGAACCTTGGTTCCGCCCGATTCGAACGGGTCCAATACCGGAAAAATAAAGCGGGTAAGACGGAGAACAACAAGGTTTACGCGATCGAAAAGGACCGTTCCGGGACCCTCTGGATCGGCACCAGGGAAGGTCTAAGCCGATATGACCCGAATACCGGTGAATTCCGCTTTTTTCAGCACAGGGCGGGGGATCCCATGAGCCTGAGCAACAACGTGGTCCGCGACATTCACCAGGACCGGGAAGGCAGGATCTGGGTCGCGACGGACGGCGGGGGACTGAACAAGGTCTTAAGGGATACATCAAAGAGCGGAGGGAAAAGGATCCGCTTCAAAAGCTACCACCACGATCCTTCGGACCCCCATTCCCTGAGTACAGAAATGATCATTTCCATATGGGAGGGACAGAACGGATCTCTTTGGCTGGGCACCTACGGCGGGGGGCTGAACCGTTTCGATCCCGGGTCCGGGGAGGTAAAACGTTACACAGAGAAAGACGGACTCGCAAATAACGTGGTCTACGGGGTGCTCGGGGATGCAGAGAACAACCTTTGGATGAGCACCAACCACGGGATATCCCGCTTAAATACCAGGAAGGGATCCTTTCAGAATTACGTGGCCCAGGATGGCCTGCAAAGCAACGAATTCAATACCGGGGCATTCCACAAGAGTGCTTCCGGGGAGCTTTTTTTTGGTGGGATCAAAGGCGTGAACGCTTTCTATCCCGAAAATATCGAACCGAACACCATCCCCCCGAACATGGTGCTCACCAAATTGCTTTTGCACAACGAAACGATCCGGGTGAACGAAAGCTCCCTTCTGGACAGTTCAATAACCACCAAGGAACGCCTGGAACTGGCACATGACCAGGACAATTTAACCCTGGGGTACGCTGCCCTGCATTATTCCCATTCCCCCCGGAACAAATACAAGTATATCCTTGAAGGCTTCGATAAGGATACCGTGTACGCAGGGCATCGCCGGATCGCTCATTACACGAACCTGGACCCGGGCACCTATCACTTCAAAGTATTCGGGACCAATAGCGACGGGGTTTGGTCCGAAGAACCCGCCGAACTGACCATTCTTATATCACCACCCTTCTGGGCCACTTGGTGGTTCCGGGGACTCGCACTGTTGTTCTTCATTGGTGTGGGATTCGGCATATACCGATACCGGGTCAACATCGTAGAAGAGCAAAAAAAGGTACTCGCATGGAAGGTTTGGGAACGTACCCGGGAGGCGACCAAACAAAAAGAAAAGATCCAGGAACAGAACAAACAGCTCGAACAAGAAAAGCAAAAAGTGGAGGAACAAAAGAACCTCCTCCAAGAGGAAAAATCAAAAGTGGACAAGCTCCTGGTCAATGTTCTTCCCGAGGACACGGCCAACGAGCTAAAAACAGGCGGGAAGGCCTCTGCTCGCCATTATAAAAGGGGATCGGTCATGTTCACGGATTTCAAGAATTTCACCAACATTGCCGAATCCGTAAAACCGACCGAACTCGTTACACGCCTGGACAGTTACTTCATCCAGTTCGACAAGATCATCGAAAAATGGGAACTCGAAAAGATCAAGACCATCGGGGACTCCTATATGTGCGCAGGGGGGATCCCCATTCGGAACAAGACCAATCCGGTCCACACCGTATTGGCCGCCCTGGAGATCCAACACTACATGAACGATGTCAATCAAAAATTGAAGGATAAAGGGGAAGAGCCCTGGGAATTAAGGATCGGGATCCATACCGGGGAGCTGATCGCGGGCGTGATCGGGATCAAGCGCTTCGCCTATGACATTTGGGGGGATACAGTGAATGTGGCCAGCCGCATGGAGTCAAGCAGTGTCCCCGGAAAGGTGAACATTTCCGGGGAGACCTTTCGCTTCATTGAACCCTTCTTCAATTGCCACTACAGAGGAAAAGTTCCGGCCAAGAACAAGGGGCAGATCGATATGTACTTTGTCGAAAGGATCAAACCGGAACTCTCCAAGGACGAAGCGGGGATCGAACCCGACCAGTCCTTCTGGGATTACGTCAACCTCCACTTCTTCAGCAAGATCAATTACAAAAAGGCCGAAAGATATTTATTGAGATTGCTAAGGGAGAAGCTCCCAGGCGATCTTTATTATCACGATATTGACCACACCAAGGACGTCTGTGCTGCAGCCGAAAGACTGGCCCTCATGGAAGGGATCACCGACGAGGACCTATTCCTGTTAAAAACCGCGGCCCTTTACCACGATGCCGGTTTCATCGAACAATACGACAACAATGAACCGATCGGGATCCGCCTGGCCCAGGAGGCTTTGCCGAATTTCGGTTACACCGAGGAACAAGTGGAAGTGATCAGCCGCCTTATCCGGGCTACTGAAGTTCCCCATGACCCCCAGGACCATTTGGAAGAGATCATTTGCGATGCCGACCTGGATTACCTCGGCCGGGACGATTTTCACGAGCGAGCCGATACACTTAAAAAGGAGTTAATGGACCGCAATAGGATCCAAAGCGACAAAGAATGGGATGAGATCCAATTGAAATTCCTCAACCAACACCGTTACTTCACCCATTCAGCAAGAAAATTGCGGCAGGCCAAGAAAGAAAAGCACATCCGGGAGATCGAAGAGCGCCTGAACCAATACGACATGGCCTGATCCCTTTGCTCATCCGAAACTGAACCGGACTCTTTGGCCCCCTTCAAAGCGTGCCCAAAGAACAGCCTAAGTGGCCAGAATACTTTCAATGGGCCGCGTGGTCTTTTCAGGATTGATGCACATTACGGGGATCTGCGCTTCGTTGGTGATGAGCTGCTGCTCATAGGATTTCCCGATCATCCCCATAAGACTTTTTTCCTGAAGGTTCATGATGGTGATCAGATCGGCATCCACACTTTTGGCGTGCTTGATGATCTGTTCGGGGAAATTTCCTGAACGCTCCTCCCCAATGGTCGCGGTGACCTTGATATGCCTTTCGTGTAAGAACTCCTTTGCAAAATTGAGATTCCGGTCGAGGCGGTTCTTAAAGAATTGGTCGGTCTCTTTGGGCGTGATCAGATGAATATTGGAGTTGAAATACCGGGCCATGTTGGCCGTGATATTCAGCTTTTGTTTAGTCTCGTTGCTAAGGTCCAACGGAACCACGATGTCGTCGTAACCATCCTCGGGCACCGCTTTCTTTTGCACAACGATGAAAGGGGCTGAGGCATGGGTGATCACCCGAAGGGCATGGCTGCCGGTGAGGTATTGGACCCCCTTCATTCCGTGCGTTCCCATAAATATCAGGTCCGCATCCAGCTCCGTAGCAGCATCCCCGATGTCATCAAAAATGTTCCCGATCCGGGCAATGGTCTCCACGGGAATGTCGTTCTCATGCTTTAGTTTATCAGCCTCTTTCTCGAGTTTTTTTCTGGCCTTTTCTAGTTCATCCTTGTTGTCCACTACGTGAAGGAGGTGCACAGTACCATTGATGAACCGGGCGGTATTGACAGCGTGTTTTTCAGCGTATTCCGCTACTTCTGTGAAGTCGGTGGGAACAAGGATCTTTTTTGAATGCATAACCGGGAGATTGGATGATCAATGAGACCGACCGCAAATGTATGGATTTAAGATCAAAGGATTTTTATCCCCAAGGGGAAAATTCCTTTGAACGAATCCCCTTATTTTTGTTGGCCATTATCCTCCCTTGAGGATCGATCAAAAAGCCCAAATGCCGTATCAATGAGGATCATCGTACCGATGGCGGGGAGGGGTAAACGGATGCGTCCCCATACCCTGACCACCCCCAAACCCATGTTACCCGTTGCGGGTAAATCCATTGTACAAAGACTTGTCGAGGATATTGCAGCGGTCTGCCACGAAACGATCGAGGAAGTGGCTTTCGTGATCGGGGATTTCGGGGAAGAAACAGAGGATGCCCTGAAAAAGATCGCCGATGAACACAATGCACGCTGCAGCATCTATTACCAGGATGCGGCATTGGGGACTGCCCATGCGATACTTTGTGCAAAACCCTCTTTATCGGGAAAGGTCATCATTGGCTTCGCGGATACCTTATTCCAGGGCAACTTCAAACTGGACGAGGAAGCGGACGGCATTGTATGGGTGAAACAAGTCGAGGACCCGACCAATTTTGGCGTGGTAAAGGTCGATAAGAACAATTTCATTACCGATCTTGTTGAAAAACCCGATGATTTCGTATCGGACCTCGCCATTATCGGGATCTACTATTTCAGGGATGGAGCTTTTCTAAAAGATGAATTGCAATACCTGATCGATAACGATATCAAGGAAAAAGGGGAGTACCAATTGACCAATGCCCTCGAACGCATGAAGGAGCAGGGTGCAGGATTCCTTCCGGGACGGGTAGAGGAATGGCTTGACTGTGGCAAAAAGGATGTAACGGTCCATACCAATCAAAGGGTTCTGGAAAGGGTCCAACATGAAGAGACATTGGTAAGTTCTTCTGCCGAACAGCGGAACAGCATTATCAATCCCCCTTGTTTCATAGGGGAAGGCGTAGTTCTCGAGAACACGGTGATCGGGCCCCATGTTTCCGTCGGGGAAGGAACATCCATCCGGAACAGTGTGATCTCCAATTCCGTCATTCAGCGCAACGCCCTCGTTGAGAACGCTTGCATCACCAACTCCATGATCGGGAATGAGGCCACTTACCAGGGAGCCAGGGCTGATCTCAGCATCGGCGACTTCACGACCATCAAGCCCGGGAAATGAAGAGCAGCCTTCCCATATGGCCCCTGCTCCTCCTTACTGCCCTGCTTACCATGTGCAGGGGACAAAGGGAGACCACTTCCACCGAAACCGACAAGGAGAAGAAAAAGGAGACGGTCAAAAGTCCCGAGCTCAATGAAGAAGAGCGCATGAAAGCCCGTGGCAAGTTCCTCAATGCCAACAAGGAAAAATTGATCGGCAACAATGATAAAGCCATCGAGCTTTTCCAGGCCACGATCAACATCAACCCGACGAATGATGCCGCTTACTACGAGCTAGCCCGGCTTTACAAGGACAAGGGGAAGCGGAGGAAAGCCCTTGATCACGCCAAAAAGGCCGTTGAACGCTCTCCGGAGAACATCTGGTACCGCACCCTCCTCGCGGACCTTTATCTCAAATACGGCAAGTACGAAAAGGCCGTAAGCCAGTATCAAAGGATCCTCGATCAACGCCCCAAAAAGCACAAATTTTACTTCGATCTGGCTGACGCCCTCGATAAAGGAAAACGTTATTCAAAAGCCATCGAAGTATACGATCGGATCGAAGATAAAATGGGGCGTAGCAGGGAGCTGTATCTGCAGAAACAAAAACTTTATTCCCGGCTCGGGAAGACCGGAAAAGCCATTGAAGAGATCCGGGAATTGATCGAATTCCAACCTCATAAAGCGGAGAATCACGGGGTCCTGGCAGAACTCTACCTCGACCAGGGCAAAAAGGATAAAGCGATCGAGACTTTCGGGAAGGTCCTTGAACTCGATCCGGAGAACGGGATCGCCCACCTTTCACTATTCCAGATCTACAAAAAGGAAAAAAAGGAAGAAAAGGCCTTTAATGCCCTGAAAAAGGCTTTCCGGAGCAAAAAAGTGGGGATCGATACCAAAATGAACGTCATGTTAAAGCTCTACTCAAAGAGCGAGACCCAGAAAAGTGTAAAAGAAGAGGCGTACGAACTGTTGGAGATCCTCGTCGAAACCCACCCGGAAAAAGCCAAATCCCACACCGTATATGGGGATTTTCTTATGCGCGACGGTCGTCTGAAAGAAGCCAGGAAACATTTCAAGAAAGCCGTGGAACTGGATGCGAATCGCTTTACCATCTGGCATCAAATATTTATCATCGATTCCCGGCTTCAGAACTACGAGGATATGCTAAGCGCCACAGAAAAAGCTATGGAACTTTTCCCTGCTCAGCCATTGGTATACCTTTTCGACGGAATCGCCCATATGCAATTGTCGGATCACGAAAGGGCCAAAGAAAGCTTGTTGAACGGCAGGGATCTCGTCATGAACGATCAAAAGCTCAAAGGACGTTTCGACCAACGACTCGGTGAAGTCTTTAATGAACTTGAGGCGTTCAAACGGTCCGATAAGGCTTTTGAAAGAGCGATAGAAGCCGATCCCCAAAATGCCTTTCTGTTGAACAATTACAGTTATTACCTTTCCAAAAGGAAGGACAGCCTACAAAAGGCCAGAAATATGGCCAAAAAGGCAAACAAGTTGGAACCGGGGCGGACTTCGTTCATGGACACCTATGGATGGGTCCTTTATCAAATGGACCGCTACGAAAAGGCCAAGAGGTGGTTAAAAAAGGCCCTTGATAACGGTGGCGATAATGACGCTGTTATTCTCGAACACTACGGGGACGTACTTTTCAAGCTCGGCAATAAGAAAACGGCCCACCAGTATTGGAAAAAAGCGAAAAAAGCCGGTGGGGACTCGGAGCTCCTGGAGAAAAAAATCTCAGATAAGGAATTGTATGAGTAAGAGAGGGGCTTTAGAACTTTTTCCGATCCTCGCCCTTTTGATCATTCTCACTGGCTGCAAAACCCAAAAGCGGACGCTCGACCCCTCAGAACTCCGGACAAAAAAGACAAGAGAATTGAAGAATGCCCTTGCGGAACAAGAAAGATCCGTAAAGGGATATGAAGGGAAATGGTCGGTCAAAGCCAGCACGAAAAAGAAGACCAAAAGGTTTAAAGTGCGG
Organism: uncultured Weeksellaceae bacterium; assembly: GCA_964453635.1. Taxonomy (GTDB): domain Bacteria; phylum Bacteroidota; class Bacteroidia; order Flavobacteriales_D; family CAYVSK01; genus CAYVSK01. Next base: position 23,664 of record CAYVSK010000001.1, read on the forward strand.
GTACGGGCCATACATGACAGCATTTTCTGGGCGTCGGTCTCCCCTGCCCTTGGCGTTGAAGTGGCACGCCTCATGATGACCAGGGATTCGGTCAAGTTCATCGACCGGATGAACGACCGTTATTTCGTTGGGGACCATACCTATCTCCGTTCGAAATACAATGTTCCGGTCAATATCACGGATATTCACGACCTGTTGCTCGGTGTCCCGCTTCGTTTTAACAGGGACCGTCACCATATATCCAGTGTCGATTCCCTTGGTTACCGTATTACCTCCGTCCAGCGGGCCTCTTTGTTAAAGGCCACCGGACTTGGGGAGGGTTCGGGCGACCCGGCCTCTTCTGTTGATTCCGTGTTGGGCATAAAAGTTCAAAGAGAAGCTTGGATGGATCGAACCAGAAAGGACCCCCCGGAAGCTCAAAGGGTACACCGTTACTGGTTGGATACCGCAAACTTGCAGGTAATTCGGTCCCTGATCAGTGACCCCACCCATCCATGGTCCATAAGGAGCTCCTATCAGGACCGTTCTTCCGTGAAAGGCCTGGAATTGCCGAAAATTGTACGAATTCAGGCCATAAGCCCGAAAACCGATACCAAGCTTCGATTCATAAGAAGAAACTTTAGCCTGGAAAGAGCGGATAATTTTCCCTTTTCCATCCCAAGTGATTATCAAAGGATCCAATGAAAGCTTACAGGACAAGGATCGTTCCGGTAGATATTCCCGGCTTGGGTCTTCCGACCGATCCCAGGGCAAAGGGACGGACGCTTTTAACCATCCTTTTCCTGTTCACCTTTATCCAACTCGGTGCCCAGAGCAAATCGGAACTGAAAAACAAAACGGAGCGGCTCAAAAAACGGATCGAGTACAATGAAAAGCTCGTCGAGAAGAACAAACGGGAGGCCCAGCTTACCCAGACCGAATTGGTCCTCCTTAACAAAAAGATCGCTTACAGGGAAGAATTGATCGCCACCATCGATCGTCAGATCCGGAACCTTGAAGGAAGGATCCAGGAAAAGCAAGCTCTGATCCGATCGCTCAAAAAGGACCTGGAAACCCTTAAGGAAGAGTATGCCAAAATGATCCGGGAGGCTTTTACGAACCGCAATTCCTACGATCGACTCATGTTCATATTCGGATCCGACGGCCTTTACCAAGCCTGGAAAAGGGTCAAGTACCTACAGCAGTATGCCCGTTACAGGCAACGGCAGGCCAGATCGATCGAAAAGACCCGCAAAATGCTTCAGGATAAGCTCAGCACGCTCAAGGAAAAGAAAGCCGAGAAAAAGGCGCTGCTTGAAGAAAAGCGTAAGGAGAAGAAAAAGATGGCCAGGGACAAGGGACAGCAACAACAAAACCTCACGCGTTTAAGACAAAAAGAGCAATCCCTGAAGGAAAAGCTCAAAGCACAAAAAAGGCGCCGGGAACGATTGGAGGAAGCCCTGAACGAGATCCTCGCCAAGGAGAAAAGAGCCATCCGCTCCAAGAACAAAGGTGGCTTTTCCCTTACACCCGAAGCAAAAGCACTTTCCACGAATTTTGAGAAGAACAGGGGCAAGCTCCCATGGCCGGTTCAAAGGGGCGAGATCACCTCAACGTTCGGGGAACACGCACACCCCACCCTTCGGGGGATCAAGGTCAAGAACAATGGGGTCGACATCGCCACCACAAAAGGATCGCCCGTAAGGGCTGTTTTCAAGGGGACGGTCTCAAGTGTTCTTGTTATCCCAGGGTCCGGAAAAGCCGTGGTCTTAAAGCACGGGGGCTATCGAACGGTCTATTCGAATCTGCGGGAATCTTTCGTTGAAAAAGGGGACCAGGTCTCCGTAAAAGAGGAACTGGGCCAGCTTATCACAAGAGAGGACGAGAACAAGAGCGAACTCCACTTCGAGATCCGGGAGATCTCTTCAAAAGGCATTCAAAAAAAGGACCCGACCGCATGGATCGTTAAAAGGTAAAAGCCGGTGAAACGTCAACGGGACCCGGCCTCCAAAAAGCGCATGCGAAGTTCCTCGATCCGCTCATTCAATTCCCGGACCACCCCCTGATCGATCCGTGTTCGCATATCTGCCCCCTTAGCTCCCCCGGAACTGGACACCGATACACCGCCAAAGACATCGGACAGACCCTCCAATTCCCGGTATAGATCGCGATCCTTTTTATGTCCTTCCTCCACTATCCGATCCGTTATCGTGCGAATGTTCTCGAGATAGGTCTTTTGCTGGCCTATCACATTCGAATAGGCCGCTTGGTCCCGCACAGAATCCCGAAATTGACAAGCCAGATATAAACCCTCCATATAACAGCCGGTCAGGACCAAAAGACCCACCCGTTCTTTATCGTTTTCCCGGAGGTAACGAAAAGCCCCTCGATATACCTTCAGGACGATCTTACTCAGGGAATCCGGATTTTGAATATTCGAGCGGAATCGTTCGATCAAATGTGCTTTATCCTTTATTTGAACCCCCAATCGCTCTATGAGCGCCCTGGTTCGTTCCAAATAGGCCCGGGCCCTTTCTTTATCACCGTAAACGGCAGAAAACCCCATATCAATGGTGGTGGCTCCCAAGACCAAGGCACGTTGGGAAGTCGTGGGGTAAGGCATCTCTTCCCGAACTGGTAATAAAAAGGAGGGGTCATATTCCACACCCCGGTTTTTCAAAAAGCTTGTGACCTGAAGCGGCGTGGGGATCGGATAAGCTTTTCTTTCCACGGGGGAGCTTCTTTCCCGCTTTTCCTGCTTCTGATCCGTTCCGGCCGCTTCCTTTTCATCTCTTTCCTGTTGGTCCTGTCCCGCTTCGGAACAACCCTGAAAGAAAAGGACCAAGACAAGAAGGATGAAAGCACGGTGAGCGGGAATCCAGCGGCCGATCCCAGGATCCTTCCGGAGGCACTTCAAACAGTTCAACATGAAAAAAGCTTACAGGTTCAACAATAATAAAAGGACAGGAAATAAGAAAGAAGCCGGGCGGGATTTTTTACCTTTGCAGGGAATCATATCATCTGCGATACATGGCCCATATTCATCATTTACTTTTCACGTGGGGTTTTCAGGAAATCCTTATCGTTGCGATCATCATCCTTCTGCTTTTCGGAGGCCGTAAGATCCCTGAGCTCATGCGAGGGCTTGGTAAAGGGATGAAAGAATTCAAGGATGCCTCCAGCGAAGCTACCGGCGAAGAGAACACCAGCTCTGAAGAAAAGAAAGGGTCGGACGAAAAAAAAAATTGACCGGGAGCAAGAAACGGGCATAATCCCCTGAACGAACCATGTCAGAGTTTTCCGTAAGGTCCCTCGAGGCGATACAGGAAGCACTATCAGCGGGCCGGCTCACTGTAAAGCAAGTTGTCGAGGGATATCTCCAAAAGATCCGGGAATACGCTCATCTAAATGCCTTTAACGAGGTCTATGAAGATGAGGCCATTGAAGCGGCCGGGAAAGTGGATGAAAGGCTCCGGGAGGGAAAAGCGGGGGAATTTGCGGGTCTGGTCGTGGGACTCAAGGACAATATTTGCTACAGAGAACACCGGGTCTCTGCCTCATCAAAGATCCTACAGGATTTTGAGCCCCCGTATAATGCGACGGTGGTTGACCGTCTCATTGAGGCCGATGCTGTTATCATAGGCCGACTCAATTGCGACGAGTTCGGCATGGGCAGCACTAATGAGAATTCGGCTTATGGAGCGGTCTTGAACCCCTTGGATGAGGGCCGTGTACCAGGGGGGTCATCAGGAGGAGCAGCAGTAGCTGTTAAAGCCGGTATGTGTACAGCCGCCCTGGGGTCCGACACAGGGGGGTCGATCCGCCAACCCGCTGCCTTCTGTGACGTTATCGGTTTAAAACCCACTTATGGAAGGGTCTCGCGGTACGGCTTGATCGCTTATGCCTCCTCCTTTGATCAGATCGGGCCGATCACCAACAATGTTGCGGACAGTGCCAGGATCCTGGAACTGATCGCCGGGAAGGACTCTTACGACAACACGGCCTCCGATAAAAAAGTCCCTTCTTATTCGAAAAGCCCCCTTCAAGAGAAAAAGAAAGTGGCCTACTTTAAGGACGTACTGGAAAGAAAAGGGGTGGATCCCGGGGTCCGGGAGCGCACGGAAGAGGTCCTTGAAACACTCGAGAAAGAAGGCCATGCTGTGGAAGCCGTGGATTTTCCACTTTTGGATCACGTCGTACCCACCTATCAAGTCCTCTCCAATGCCGAAGCCTCTTCAAACCTTGCACGGTATGACGGTGTCCATTACGGATTTAGGGCATCGGGCGCGAATGATCTGAAGGAGACCTATGAATTGACTCGTACACAAGGATTCGGTAAAGAAGTAAAAAGGCGCATCATGTTGGGGACATTTGTCCTCAGTTCCGGCTATTACGAGGCCTATTACGGGCAGGCCCAAAAAGTCCGACGATCCATCCGCGACCATACCGAAAACTTGCTTACAGAACACGATCACCTTCTTCTACCAACAACCCCGAAACCCCCTTTCCGACAAGGGGAATTCCAGGGCGATCCCGTCAACATGTACCTCCAGGATATATTCACCGTACCGGCCAACCTGGCCGGAATTCCTGCTATTTCCATTCCGGCAGGGAAGAACGAAGAGGGACTGCCGATCGGCATCCAGGTCATGAGCGCCCCCTTCAACGAAGAGGGATTGCTTGCCTTTTCTGCTGATCTGGAGAACAAGATAAGTGCCTCCACAGCCCGCATAGAATAGATCGAACATTTTCACATGGGATTGTTAATGATCCCCGGTGGGGCTCCCTGAGGCCCCATATGTTTCTTTCGGAAATTCGGGCTATTCATAAAAAAAGCCCCGGAGACAAAACAAAAAGGATAGAAATACGTATTGTATAAAGAGATGAACCATTGCACTCGCTTTTCATACGGGATCCTTTTCCTTGTATCGGTCCTTCTTACCGGATTGGCGCCGGGAGCAAAGGGTCAGGATAGCGTGGTATCCACCACGAAAGAAGCCGTGGAGGCAGGCGATACCTTGAATGCTTTTCCCCGCGATCCGCTCGTTGCTGAGATCGATAGCACATGGATGAGCCGATTGTTCAGGAATGACTCTTTCACGATCGACACAGGGGAATTGAACACATACGGCTATGCAGCGGACTCCGTACCGACCTTTTCTGACTCCGTTTACAGGGCCCGGATGGAAAAACTGAACAGGAAAACGCCCATTGAATTGAACTACAATTCCACGGTCAAGGCCTATATAAAACTCTATACAGAGAAACGAAGAGACCTGACATCCAAGATACTGGGATTATCCCAACAATATTTTCCCCTCTTTGAGGAAAAACTGGACCAAAAAGGCATACCCCTGGAGCTCAAATATCTGCCGGTAATAGAATCGGCCCTGAACCCCAAAGCCCGCTCCAGAGCAGGGGCTACGGGGTTATGGCAGTTCATGTACCACACCGGAAAAATGTACGACCTGAAGATCACCTCCTATATCGACCAGAGAAGGGACCCATTGAGATCCACGGTCGCCGCAAGCCAATATTTGAATTTCCTCTATGGGCTTTATGATGATTGGCAGTTGGTGCTGGCGGCTTACAATACGGGTCCCGGAAACCTGAACAAGGCTATTCGCCGATCAGGGGGCATTCGGGATTACTGGCAACTTCGTCCGTTCCTCCCGAATGAAACACGCGGGTACATCCCAGCCTTTACGGCTGTGGCTTACACGATGAATTTCGCTTCGGCTCATAACCTTTATCCGGATACCCCCAATATCCGGTATTTCGAATACGATACCCTGCGGATCAGCAAAAAGACGGATTTCGAGAACATCCACGCGGTCCTCGACATCCCCATGGATCTCCTTGAATTCCTCAATCCAGCTTACAAGATGAACAAGATCCCCGGATCCCAGCAGGATCATATCCTAAGACTCCCAAGGAAAAAGATCGGACGCTTCATCGCCCTCAAAGACTCCATTTACAATTACCAGGAAGGTGAAAGGACCGAGGACGGTTGGATCACGAAGACCACAAAAAAGACGCACCGCGTCAGAAGGGGCGAATTCCTGGGGGCCATTGCGGACCGTTACAATTGTTCTGTAAAAGAACTCATGTACTGGAATGATATGCGCAGGACGAGGATCCATCCCGGTCAATTGCTGACCATTAAGCAAACCGTACGGGAAAAAGTGGCCGAAAAGACCAGTCAAAATAAAACGGAAAAGAAGAAAAAGAGGGATTCCCTCAATTCAGGAATAAAGGACACGCTGGGATCGGATCAGAAATACATCGAAAAAGTCGTGAAAAAAGAAGTAGAAAAAGAACACGTGGTAAAACGGGGAGAGTTCCTTAAAAGTATCGCCGACCGGTACGATGTATCGCTCGCTAATATCCGCAAATGGAACGGAATGAGAGGGAATCGGATCTATCCCGGCCAAAGCTTGACGATCCGCCAAAAGAAGAAAAAGACCGTTAAGATCCCGGCGGATAGTTTAACAGCAGCCGAGAAAAAGGCCCTTTTGACCGAAACGAGCGTGCAGAACAAGGAAAATTCGTCGAAGCGTGATGGCCGGGAAGAAAAAAGGAAAAAAGAAAGTTATCGTTACTATACCGTCCAAAAAGGGGATACCTTATGGGACATCGCAAAGAAATACCAGAACACCAACGTCCGAAAGATCAAGAAATTGAACGACTTCCGCTCCGGAAGATGGCTTACACCCGGTCAACGCATCAGGATCGACGAAAATTAAGCAAAAGGAGCTTCTTTCTGGCCCTTCTCTTCCTTTTTACAGGTTCCCTCCTTCACCGTTGTGGCGACAAGGAAAACGGGGATAACCGCGTGCTTCCTTCCAATATCGGCAGCAACGGTGAAGTCATCGTTGTCATGCCGGATGACTTGTGGCAAAGTGACCTCGGGGACACCGTACGCCATTTTTTCAAGAAGCCACAGCCGATCCTGCCCCAGCCCGAACCCCGCTTCAATGTCCAACACTTATCCCCGGTCAAGCTTAATGACCTGATGAAAAAACACCGGAATATCGTTTTCTTTTCCCGGGAAAAGGAAAGTAAGAAAAGCGAAGAAAAAGAAGGGCCGGTCAAATTTCTCGAGGAAGTTTGGGCCAGGGACCAGTTGGTGATCCGGGTACAGGGGAAGGAAAAGTCAACAATGAAGCGTGGCTTTCTGGAGAATAAGGATCGCATCATTGAGGCCATACAATTAAAAGAAAGGAAGCGGGACCTCCGGTCCCTGACCAACAAAAAGGACCAAAACATTCAGGACAGCCTCAAAGAGCTACACGATCTCTCACTCCATTTGCCGCCCGATATCCGAATAATGGAGAACCACGACAGCCTGATATGGCTCGAAAAACATGAAATGCGGACCAAGGGCAACTTTGAACACGACGTCATACAAGGCATGATCGTATACTATCATCCTTACCGCGAAGAGGAGGACCTGGAACCCAAATCGCTCCTAAACGTCAAGGATTCCATCTTCCGGGAACATATCGAAGGTCCATCAAAGGGGAGTTACATGACCACGGAAAGGAGATACGCGGACGTAAAACCGGTTTCAAAGAAAACGAGCCTGAACGGGGAATACGCTATGGAGATCCGGGGTTTGTGGCGGGTAGAAGGGGATCAGATGGGAGGCCCCTTCGTGAGCCTTTCTACTTATGACAAAAAGAACGACCGGATCGTAACGGCCCATGGATACGTCTTCGCTCCCAAGTTCAATAAAAGGGAGCTTTTGCGCCCCTTAGAGGCTTCCGCCTACACAATGGAGTTCCATTAAAGCCATACGGATCCGTCGGTGTTGATCGTTCATGCCGGTAACGGGAACCTTTCTTTCAAGGCGGCTGAAACAAAAACGTGTTCTTTCTCCAATGTCTTTATGAGTTCCCCCATGACCTCGGAGCGACGTTCTGAAGGAAGGTAGGAAAGGGGGAAATGGGTCACCTGTCCATCCCATTGAATGAAATACAAGGAATCATATTTCAGGTCCAGTCGCTTTAAGCTTCTGAAGGGGATAAGGAACGGGAATTTCATACGCAGCAACACCCCCTTTTTCACGATCGATAGTTCACTGTTCGGATGTCTTTTGAGGCTCCAGGCATCGTAGAGTCCCTGAACGCTGAACAATGCAATGGAAGCCCCGAACCAGGGTCTTTCGGGTGTGAAAAAGAAACAACAAAGGGCCGGGAAAAGGAGTAAAAGGGCTTTCAGCCGCTCGCTGAAAACCATTCCGGAAAGGGCCCGTTCACTCAGGGTGACCTTCAGCTGCGTCCCCTGCTCTTTGCTCTCACCCAGGCTACGGGCCAATCGGTCGCGGTATCGTTCCACCGCATACAACAACAAAAGGGCGGCCGAAATGATCGTCGCCCCCTTTGTTGTGCCAGGTATGGTCAGAAGGCCGAAGTGGGCATTGTACAAAAGAAAAAGGAGCCCGGCCATCAGCCCGTATTTTATGAAGCCATGGACCCTGCTCATGATAAAAAATAGAAATGATCCGGCGGCCCGTGCCCGTACCCGATATCCATATCCTTGCCCTGATCCAAAGCCTCAAAAAGATAATGCCGCCCTTTTTCCACAGCATCGGGGAGTGCATGGCCGAGCCCCAGAAAGCTCGCGATCGCAGAGGAAAGGGTACATCCCGTCCCGTGATCGTTCCGGGTTCGCACCCGGGGGCCTTCAAAGGTCCGGATCCCTTTATTCTCACCCAAGTATAGGACATCCTCCAATTGGTCCCCTTCGAAATGTCCGCCCTTTATAAGAACATTGATGCCGTGGAAGGCCGCTCCCAAGCTTTTTGCTACAGAACGCAGATCCTCCCGGCTACGAACACGCTGCCCGGAAAGAACCTCTGCTTCGGGTATGTTGGGCGTTATAAGGCTTGCAATGGGAAAACGTCGCTCCTTCAGAGAATCTATGGCCTCGTCCCTTAAGAGACGGTCCCCGCTTTTGGCGATCATGACCGGATCGAGCACTACAGGACCTTCACCGTGTTCATCCCATACTTTTCTTATGGATTCCACAACATGTGTATCCTGCACCATTCCGATCTTGGTCGCATCCGTTCCGATATCCTCAAGCACACTCTTTAGCTGTTGATAAATGAAAGATCCGGACAAGGACTCTATTGCATCCACACCTTGGGTATTTTGAGCGGTCAAAGCTGTTATAACGGAGGTCCCATAGCAGCCAAGGGCCGATATGGTCTTCAGGTCGGCTTGTATACCAGCACCACCCCCACTGTCGGAACCGGCTATCGTTAAGATACGGGGGCGCTTACGCATACAGTTCTTCCTTATAACCAATCCATGAAGGAACGGGGTTTTCTCTTTTCCCCGGTAGACCCTTCCTCTCCTTCGTCCCTGTCTTTCTTTGTCGTGTCATGACCAGTGTCATCTTCCTTTTCTTCATGCTTGTCATATGTCATATCCCGATCTATGTCATCGGATGACCGTCTGGAGCGGTCCCGCTCAACGTAGGACACTCGCCCCCTTTGAATATCCAATTGATCAAGTTGTTCCTGGATCCTTGAGAATAATATGTGAAGTTCCCGGGTCCGCTGTAACAGTTCCTCCAATTGCTCGTCCTTGGCCCGGATCTGAGCATTCTTTTCCGCCAGTTCATGACGAAGGATATGAAGCAGAGAGAGATCTTCCCGCCCTGTAGCCCCCTTTTCTTCCCGCTCCCCTTTATTCTGTCCCTTTTCTTCATGATCGGCCTCCCCTTCCGGGTCCTGCTTTTCTTCTTGCCCGACATTCCCGGAAGATGG
>CAYVSK010000001.1:33430-38961 GCA_964453635.1 uncultured Weeksellaceae bacterium
AATCCCGGGAAAACAACTTCTGCTTCCTTCCCTTTTCCGAAATATGGAACTTGACGATCCGTTCTGCGGCTTCGGGGTCCTGTTTTCTCAGCTCCCTGTAATGCCGTTGTATCGTTCTTCTGGAGCGGCCGGTGAGTCGTTCGGCCTGTTCCAGTGACAAATGATCCGATGCCATATTTAAAACAGCGGGTACGCCGAGCGAGTGCGGAGCTATAAAGCCCGCGATAAACGCTTTATATATCGAACTTTATGCCCTGGGCCAGCGGGACTTCCGTCCCGTAGTTAATGGTGTTCGTCTGTCTCCTCATATAGACCTTCCAGGCATCCGATCCCGATTCTCTTCCACCACCCGTTGCTTTTTCACCACCAAAAGCACCACCGATCTCGGCGCCAGAAGTTCCGATGTTCACATTGGCAATCCCGCAATCCGAACCGGCAGCGGAAATGAAGCGTTCCGATTCCCGCAGGTCGGTGGTCATGATCGCGGAAGAAAGCCCCTGGATAACGCCATTGTGTTTTTCGATGGCTTCATCGAGATCCTTGTAACGGATCAGGTAGAGGATCGGGGCGAAGGTCTCCTCCTGAACGATCTCATAATCGTTCTCCACCTCTGCAATAACGGGCCTAACATAACATCCGCTCTCATAACCCGGACCTTCCAGCACACTCCCTTCATTGAGCAAGGTGCCGCCTTCCTCGCGGATCCTTTCGAGGGCCTTTTTGTACTGATCAACGGCATCCCGGTCTATTAACGGACCGACGTGGTTATTCTCATCCAGGGGATTCCCGATCTTCAATTGTTCATAGGCCGAGGTCAGTTTCTTTTTGACCTCCTCATAGATCCCGTCCTGCACGATCAAACGCCGGGTCGAGGTGCAGCGCTGACCGGCCGTTCCCACGGCCCCGAAGACCATCCCCACGAGGGATGTATCGAGGTCAGCGTTCTCGGTCACGATGATGGCATTGTTGCCCCCGAGTTCCAATAAACACTTCCCGAGCCTTCCGGAGACGACTTGACTGACCTTTCTTCCCATGGCGATCGAACCAGTAGCGGAAACCAAAGGAAGCCGCTCATCCCCGGCGATCATCTCCCCGACGTCCCGACCGCCAATGAGTAGATTGGAGACCCCCTCGGGCACGTTGTTCCTTTTGAACACCTCGGCTACGAGGTTCTGGCAAGCGATCGAGGTGAGCGGGGTCTTTTCAGAGGGCTTCCAGAGCACAACATCACCACATACCAAGGCCAACATCGTATTCCAGGACCAAACAGCGACGGGAAAATTAAAAGCCGTAATAAGCCCTACCGGACCAAGGGGATGGTATTGTTCGAAAAGGCGGTGATCCGGCCGCTCGGAATGCATCGTAAAGCCATATAGCTGGCGGGATTGACCAAGGGCAAAGTCGCTGATATCGATCATTTCCTGGACCTCTCCAAAGCCTTCCTGAAGGGATTTCCCCATCTCGTAGGAAACGAGCCTTCCAAGATCCTCCTTGTGTTCCCGGAGGGATACCCCGATCTGCCGAACGATCTCCCCCCGATCGGGAGCTGGCCATTCCCGCCATTCCCTGAAGGCCTCTTGCGCTTTCTTTACGACCTGATCGTAGTTCTCTTTAGAAGCGGCGAACACTTTTCCCAACGAAGCCCCGTCGACCGGGGATTGCGCAGAGATCTCTTCTCCTGTTGCTTTCAGGGCCGTATTTCCGGTGCTGACACCCGACCTTTCACTCGGGAGGCTGTCCACACCGAGGGTCTTTAACGCTTCTTTGATCTCCTGGGATTCAGCCAAAGTTTCCATTTTACCGAATTTTTTTGGATTTGAATACAATGCCGGCAGGGGGATTCCGGGCTCCCGGGTCCTTCCCTTCAGATCAGGTCGATCCGTTTCATAAGGGCATCCTTATAGGAACCGCCGATCGGAATGGCCTTTTTCCCTTTCTCCATGATAATGCTTCCCTGCTCTATCTTCTTGATCATGTCCAAACGGACGATATAGGAGCGATGGACCCGGAGGAACTGATCGGAAGAGAAGTGCTTTTCGATATCCTTCATGGTCGAATGAATGGTATATCGGGTATCAGCGGTGTTGATCACCACATAATCCTTGAGGGCCTCAATGTACTGTATATCCCTGGTTCGCAATTTCATAAGCCCTGTACGGGAGCGGACGAAAACAAATTCGTTGGTATTGTCCACGAGGCTGTACAAAAGATCCCTTTCCTTTTGCACTTCCTTTTCCCGATCAGCCTTGTACAAAGCCATTTCTATGGAGGTATGGAGGTCGACTTCCTTGAAGGGTTTGATGATGTATCCATAAGGCTCTGTCACTTTGGCCTTTTCGAGGGTGGCATCATCGGCATAGGCCGTAAGATAAATGACCGGGATGTTCAGCCCCGTCTTGATCTTTTCAGCAGCTTCTATTCCGGTGTATTCACCTTTTAGCATAATATCCATCAAAACGATATCAGGCTTCTTTTCATATGCCAGGGTGATGGCATTCTCCCCAGTGGGCGCATTCCCGAGCACCTTATAACCGAGTTTTTCCAGGCTTTGCTGGATATCCTTGGCCACAATGCTCTCATCTTCAACGACCAGTACCTCCACTTTTTTCATGATACCTGTGTTTGATCCTTTTCAAAGGTAATTAAATATTTGGTTCCATTTTTATTATGGATAGTGAGCGAACCGTCCAATTGATCACAAAGGGATTCGACCAATTGGAGGCCGAGGGTCTCTTTTTTACCATCGCGGATCTGATCGGGCAGACCGACCCCTTCATCCTCGATCAGCAACTCGAGTTTTTCAGGCCTGCTGCTCACGGTCTCCTGCCTTTCCTCCCCATCGGGAACCGTTCCCTCTTGTTCCGGTGTTGCTGTTTGACAACGATGCATGGCGATCCGTACCGTGCCTTTCCGGTCATTCGGGAAAGCATATTTTAATGCATTGCTCACCAATTCATTGATGATCAGACCACATGGAATGGCTCTATCGAGGTTCAGATAAATGGACTCATCAATATCGAGGTCCAGTGTGATCTTCCCGGGCTCGATCTGATAAGAATGGAAAAGGTTTTGGGTCAGGGTCTTGATGTAATCGGCAAGCTCTATTGAACTGAAGTTCTTCGTCCGGTAGAGGCTCTCATGCACAAAGGACATGGTCCGTACCCGGTTCTGACTTTCTTTGAGTATATCGAGGGTGGCCTGGTCCCAGGAAAATGAGGATTGAAGATTGAGAATGCTGGAGATGACCTGGAGGTTGTTCTTAACGCGGTGGTGAACCTCCTTCAACAAGATCTCTTTTTCCTCGAGCGACCGCTGAAGTTGGTTCTCGGCTTCTTTTCTTTCCGAAATATCGTCGAAGACGAGCACAAAGTAATCAGGTTCCTCTTGCGCATTCCGGACCAAGGCGACCGTGATGTTGACAAAAATGACCGCTTCATCTTTTCCAAGAAAGCTCTCTTCCAGGGAGAGCCGATCCCCTTTCCCATTGATCAATTTGTTTTTGATGCGCTTCCACAGCCCCCGGGAATCCTTTAATGGAAGACCGTCCAGGGTCATTTCCTTTAGCTCCTTTTCGCTGAACCCGAGGATCTCGGTCAATTGCCTGTTCACCTGAATAAAGTGTCCCTTGAGGTCCACCTGCCCGATCCCGATATAAGCCTGATCGTAAATGGCCCGGTACTTGGCCTCGCTTTCCCGGATGGCTCGCTCTATTTGCTTTTGTTTCGTAACGTCCCGGAAAATACTCCTTGTAGAGACCGCTTTCCCGTTCTTGAGCCGAACACTGGTATTGCCCTCTACCTCCAATTCCTGCCCGTTCTTGGTCACAAAGACGGTCTGTATGTTCTTTTGGTCCTTCCCTTCCTTTACTTCTCGAAAGACCTCCTGGCAATGGGGGATCTCCTCTTCCTTAACGATATCGTTCAAGGACAGGAGACCGATCTCTTCTTCTGAATAACCCAGGGCATTTTTCCAGGCCTCATTGACATAGATAAAATTCCCCTCCATATCCACGCTTTGGATGAGATCGGTGGTATTCTCAAAAAGGTCCCGATACCTTTCCTCACTTCGCCGCAATTCTTCTTCCGCTTCCTTGATCTTAGTGATATCGCGGGATATACCCATATTACCGACAACATTCCCATCCTTGTCCTTGAGAGCAGCAGCGGATAAATAAGATGTGAAGGCCGCCCCTTCTTTCGTGATGTTGACCACTTCACCGGAAAATCGCCCATTTTCCCGGATCGCATGCTTGATCCGGTCCCCTTCATCATTCGTTCGATACAGGATGTTGGAGGGTTGACCGAGCAATTCCTCCTTCTTGTAGCCAAATTTATGGACCGCGGCCTGGTTCAACTCCGTCAGGCGGTCTTCCGTATCGGTGGCAATGATCATATCGAGGGAACTGTCGATGATGTTCCGATTGAAATTCCGGGTCTCCAATAACTTGTCCTGGGTTTTCCGGTGTTCCTCGATCTCTTCCTCCAATCTCTTATTGGCCTCCTCAGCCAACTCAGCCCGCATTTTCTCTTTCTCCAACTGCTTTTCAGAGCTAATATCCCGGAAGGCGATATGAACAGCACTTCGTCCTTCGAATTCCCCGAGCGTTGCGCGGGCTTCGATATCCACGATGGTGCCATCCGAGCGTTCGATCCGCAGTTCCCGAAAGGGAATGGTCCCTCCCCTGGAAACAGCCTTGAGGTCTTCCTCGATCTGCTCGTGCCATTCGGGTAGCACGAAATCATTGAGTTTCCGGTCCCTTCGCGTATCCTCCTCTTTCAGGCCGGCGATCTCTTTTGCTTTGGTGTTCATGAACACGATGCTCCCGTTCATGTGGATGATGCTGCCATAAGGGGAGGTCTCGATCAGGTCTTTGTAACGCTTTCGGCTTTCCCGAAGTGCCCGTTCGGCACGCTTGACATCGGTGATGTCCCGGACGGAGACAATGGCGAACAAACGCCCGTAAAGCCGAATGGGCTTTTGATCGACAGCGACATCAAAGATGGTCCCATCCTTTTTCATATGCCTCACTTCTCCAAGATGGGAACCCTGATAACCGGATCTTTCGACCTTTTTCAGCTTTTCTCTGAACAATGGTATATCCGCCTGGGGGCGGATATCTTCCAGGGTCATTTCCATGAATTCCCCATACGAATAGCCGTAGGTCTCCAAGGCCTTGTCGTTCACATCCACGAAAGCAGCGCTCTCATGGTCAAAGATGAACATGGACAGCGGGGATTCCCGGAACATGGTCCGGTACTTGGCCTCGCTTTCCTGTAAAAGGTCCTCTGTGCGCTTCCGATCAGTGATATCGATCAGGGTTCCCTCGATGTAATCAACGCCTCCTTCATCGGCGGATATATAGACGGCGTTCTCCAATAAGTGCTTTTCAGTTCCGTCATTCAATTCTATGTGGCTTTCGTAGCCATACACACGCCCCACTGCCCTGACCTGCTCCACAAAGGGATCACCCCCCTGAGGATTGGCTTTGTAGAGATCGGAAGCGTGGCTGTTCATTACCTCTTCCTTCTTGT
>CAYVSK010000001.1:38971-76693 GCA_964453635.1 uncultured Weeksellaceae bacterium
CCGAAAACCCTGGCGAAAGCATCGTTGCAATCCACGATACGACCATCCATGTCCACGCGATAAACAGCCGAAATACTGTTCTCCATGAGGCTCCGGAAACGCCTTTCCGAACGCTTAAGTGCATCAAGTGCCTCAACACGCTCCAAGATATCCCTGCCTGTGGCAATGATCACGTCCTGGCCGAAATAGATCCCCCGTCGCAATACCAACTCTTTGGGAAATACCTCCCCGTTCTTTCTGATCGACCACCAATCGAGGGTCTGTTGTTCCCCGTTCCAGGCCTTTTCGATCTTTCGAAAGACCTCCTCCATATTGTTCCTGCCCGGGGCGGAGAAAATTTCCGGTGTTTTGCCGAGAACTTCCTCTTTTGCATATCCATAACTCTGTAAAACAGCCTCGTTCACATCCAAAAATGTACCGTCCCGGTCCTGGATATAGATGAGGTCAGCGCTCTTGTTGAAAAGGTCCCGGTAACTTTTCTCGGATTCGCTCAGGGCCTTTTCCGCTTTCTTTCGCTCGGTAATATCCGATGTGGTACCGGTAACACTTAAAGGATTCCCTTCATCATCCTTGACCAGAGAAGCATTGATCGTGATCCAGATCCGGGACCCGTCTTTTCGCCGATGGATGGTCTCATATTGAGAAAGGTGTTCACTGGAGAAAATATCCCGGAATCGCGCTTCATCACTTGCCCGCATTTCCTCGTCAGACATATCCAAAAAATGTTTACCGATCACTTCCCGTACCTCATACCCGTATATATTCCACAAAGGCCGGTGATTCACGAACTTGATGTAGCCATGGATATCGAGTGACCAGATCAGATCGTGAGAGGTCTCTACCAGATTCCGGTACTTGGCCTCGCTTTTCTTCAGAGCGGCCTCGTATTTCATCCTTTCCGTAACATCCTCGATCAGGGCCTGAACAAATCGTTTGCCTTTTATATCGACGGTGCTCACTTTTGATTCAACATCGATCAATTCCCCGTTCTTTTTCCGATGTCTCCAGTGAAGACCTTCCTCATCCCTTTCTTCTTCCAGAATGGACTGGAGTGTATTTTTGCCCTTATCATCGGACCGTTGGCCATCGGGTTGATATTCGGGGGACAGGTCACCCGGGGATAGTTGCAGCAATTCCTGTCTTTTGTATCCGAAAAGCTCAAGAGCCTTCTCATTGCAATCCTCGATCCAGTCGTTCGCGGGATCGATCAAAAGGATGGCATCGCTCGCTTTGGAAAAAAGCTCCCGGAACTGACGTTCCCGTTCGATCAATCGGTTCTCGGCCGCTTTTCGTTCCGTGATATCCCTGGCGAAGCCGAAATTTCCCACATGTCTTCCCTGCTGATCCGTTCTTGGCAGGATCTTCTCTTCCAACCATATCGGTTTATCCGATCCCAGGGGATAGAAACGGTATACCAAGTGACCCTGGACCAGATCCTCCCTTACCTCTTGAACGGTCTTTTTCACTTCCGGCCGATCCGATGGATGAATAAAAGAATAAATGGCCTGGTTTTGGCTCCATTCGATATATTCCTCCGCACTCAAACCAAAGGCCCGCTTCATCCCGGGGCTCATGTATTCCACCTTCTGGTTCCCCGAAACAGGATCGATGGATATTATATACACGAATTCCTCAAGTTGATCCAGGGCGGATCCTATATCTGAAGGAAGTTCTCCAGCTTCCGATGGGTCTGTCCATTCTTCCCAACCAGGCCGGAAGATCGCCAAAAATCCACACCGATCATCACCAGAGATAGGAGTTATTGTGATCTCCCACGACCGTTCCCCATTCCCTTCGTTCAGAACGAGCTCATCCACCCACATGCCATACTGCTGGATGCTATCCTCTATTTTTCTGTTGAAAAGTTCGCTGCGCAAAAACTCGACCGCGCCGTTCCCTGATGGACCGTTTGGGAAAAATCTTCTTCGGGCGCCTTCATTGACCTCTATAACGGACAGATCCTCATAAGAGAAGAGAAAAACCGGATAGGGCGATCTTTTAGAGCGATCGGGCAGGAGACTCATGAGCGATAGCGATCAACGATACTGATTTCACGGTCATCCCTCAGGATCCGTTTCTGGTTTCCACTTACGGCCATTTACGCGCTTTTCAACACCCTTGTCGTACCGGATGGTAAGAATCAGTTTCCCCGTCCGGTCGTACCTTTTCCATTGACCATCCTTGTTCCCCATGACATATTCCCCTTCCAGCCTCACTACTCCATTGGCATAGAAATACTGGTGATGGCCATCAGCAAGCCCCTCCATGTACTCACCTTTGAAACTCAATTCACCGTTTTTGTAATAATGCTTCCACGTCCCGTGTCTTAACCCCTCCAAATACTTTCCTTTTTCTGTATGATCCCCCGCATCAATAAACCACTCCCCATCCCGCTTGCCATTCACATAATGCCCTTTTGCGATCACATTTCCTTCGCGGTCGTATTCAACCGACGGACCATTCTCCTCTCCATTTCGGTATACTTCCTTTCGATGCAATTCGCCGTTCTTGTAGAACCATTTCCATTCCCCCGTGAACTCGCCCTGATCATTGTACGATCCACGTTGTTCTATCTCCCCGTTGGGATAATAAAATACCCATTCCCCGACCTTTTT
Source organism: uncultured Weeksellaceae bacterium (assembly GCA_964453635.1). GTDB lineage: Bacteria > Bacteroidota > Bacteroidia > Flavobacteriales_D > CAYVSK01 > CAYVSK01. The sequence continues at coordinate 41,587 of CAYVSK010000001.1, forward strand.
ACCATCCTTGTAACGTCCTTTTGAGCGAAGGGACCCATCGTTGTAATAGTGTTCCCATTCGCCCTGGTAATAACCCTGCTTGTCCACAAGACCTTCGCCTCTTAATTTTCCATCCCTGTATATCCTGGATCTTATGATCCGCCCTTCCTTATCATATTTTTTAAAGATCCCTTCCCGTCGATCTTTCTTATTATATCCCCCTTCCCACTTCACAGAACCATCATCATAATAAGTTGCCCTTACGTCGAGCATCATGGCCTCTTTTGCATTCTCGAGCCGCTTTCCGTTCTCGTATTTACGGATATCCTTTAAACTTCCCGAACGGTCGTAATACTTAAAGACCCCGTGCTTTTTACCATCCTTATAGGATCCTACCCACTCGAGATTCCCATTTGAATAAAAAGCCTTCCAGGTACCGTTCTTTTCGCCCTCATTGTTGTATCGATTGATCATGTCCTTCCGTACAAGCGTCCCATGATGATATTTGAGGATGCTAATGATCCTCCCATCATTTGCGAACTTCTTCCCTTTTCCATGACGCTTTCCGTTTTTGTATGGCACGATCTTCTTTTTGTTCCCAGTTTTATAAAAGGTGGTGGTGATCCCTTCTTTCTTTCCCGATCTATATCGTTCCTTTTTCTTTAAGAACCCTTCTTTGGAATATCTTTTGGCCACACTATCCTTCTTGCCATTCTCATAAAAGATCTTCGCACTAAGGGTGCCATTCTTGCCATAAAACTTCCACCAACCGGTCAATTCATGATCCACCCTTCGGCCTTCGGATTTCAGGGTCCCGTCCTTGTAATACGTCTTCCATAAACCTTCGGGTTTTCCGTCCTCCATGGGTCCTTCACTTGCGAGGTTCCCATTCTCGTGATAAAATTTATTGTAATCATTGGGATCGATGTCCTCGTTTGAAGTATCCTGGGTGTAAGCTGTTGTGTTTATTAAAAAAGGGTATAATATTATAAGAGGAAGTATTCTATAGCTGTTGAATTTGTTCATTACTTATTCCTTTACGGTTTGGAATTCTCTTTTCTTAAAATGAATTAACGATCCCTCCACGATTTTGGTTTACTATAATGGGCTTTTTTTCAATGGATTTCTTTGAATTCAACGATCTTCTTTTTGTTCTTTTATAAAAGATCCCGGTGGACAATTGATTGCTTTCCGATATTGGGGACAAGCTTTTTTTAGTGGGGAAAATTTTTGAAGAAAGGGTTTTTTTTATTTTGCGGCTTCTTCTTATATAAAGATAAGGTAGAATTGCGGACCGGGTTATTATGAAAAGATATGAACCTTTTTTTGTAGCGTTCCACAAGGGGATCGTTCATTTATTTTATGGGTCATATATTTGAATATCAGTTCCGTAAAAAAATGAAATCCGTGTTTGGTAAAAAGCCGGGGCTTTTGATGTTAAAAAGGAGGTAATAAAATGGAAATAAGCAAGATATCCATTGGATCCGATCATGCGGGCTTCTCGCTCAAGGAACACCTGAAAGAGACACTTGCGGGAAAAGGGTATACGGTCGATGATGTTGGCTGTTTTAATGAGGAACGAGCTGATTATCCCGATTTCGCCCATGCGGTCGCAAGGCGTTTGGAAAAGGGGGAAGCCGCTATGGGGATTATTATTTGTGGAAGTGGGAACGGGATCAGCATGGCTGCGAACAAGCACACCCGGATCCGGTCTGCTGTATGTTGGAACAAGGAAGTGGCTGAACTGGCCCGGGCGCATAACGATGCCAATGTGCTTGCTCTTCCGGCCCGCTTTGTTGAGGAAAAGGAGGCAAGCGATATAATGAATGTTTTTCTACGGACCGGCTTTGATGGGGGTAGACATGAAAAACGTGTTGAAAAGATAGCCTGTTAAAATTTTCTGTATGGACTTTTGGAATCGAATGATCGTTCTTCTGGCTTTTTTGATCCTTGGGCTGAAATTTTCAGTTCCGGGTCAGGATATGGACATGCGGCGTTTTGAAGGAATGGAACCACGCAGTATCGGTCCTGCTGGTATGAGTGGTCGTATTACCGCCATTGATGTTGTAAGGGAAAAACCTGAACACATTTATATAGGGTCGGCATCAGGTGGTCTTTGGAAGTCTGAAAGTGGAGGTACCCATTGGGAACCGCTTTTCGATGATCAGGAGGTGACATCTATTGGTGCTGTAGCCATTGATCAGGACAATCCGGACCGTATTTGGGTCGGTACTGGAGAAGGGAATCCACGTAATAGTGTAACGAGCGGATACGGGGTATATAGGAGCTTGGATGGTGGGGAGACCTGGGAAAGGATGGGTTTGGAAAAAACAAGGAACATTCATCGGATCATTTTGCACGATGAGGATCCGGAAACGGTCTATGTTGGTGCGATCGGATCCCCATGGGGAGAACAGGAAGAAAGAGGCCTATATCGTAGTCAGGATGGCGGAGAGACCTGGGAAAAGATCCTTTACGTGAATGAGACCACGGGTGTTGCTGATCTTGTCGTGGATCCCACGAATCCTGATAAAATGTTCGCTGCTATGTGGGACCATCGTCGTTGGCCTTCATTCTTCCGTTCTGGTGGTCCTGGTTCCGGATTGTACATGACGCATAATGGTGGAAAGGATTGGGAAAGGATCCGTCCTAAAGATGGAATACCGGAAGGAAAACTCGGACGGATCGGATTGGCCATAGCGCCAAGTGATCCCGATCGGGTCTATGCCCTAATAGAATCCCAGAACAATGCCCTTTATCGTTCCGATGATGGTGGACAAAACTGGAAAATGGTCAATGACGATGATATTGGAGGTCGTCCCTTTTACTACGCTGATCTTCGGGTCCACTCTCGGAACAAGAACATCGTCTACAACATGTATTCGAGGGTCTCGAAGAGTATTGACGGTGGAAAGAATTTCGAGGTCATCCTTCCTTATTCCGGTGTTCATCCCGACCACCATGCCTTTTATATTCACCCGGATGATCCGGATTACATGATCGACGGGAACGATGGAGGATTGAATATATCACGGAACGGGGGAAAGAATTGGCATTTCATCGAAAATCTTCCCCTGGCTCAATACTATCATATCAATGTGGACATGGAAAAACCTTATCATGTCTATGGGGGTATGCAAGACAATGGTTCCTGGAAAGGACCGGCTTATGTTTGGCGGAGGGGTGGTATTCGAAATGCTTACTGGGAAGAATTGTACTTTGGTGATGGGTTCGATGTTGTACCTGATGCTGATAACCCTCGCTATGGATATGCCATGTCACAAGGGGGCAATTTGGCGCGCTACGACATGAAGACCGGCGCCACTGAAACGATCAAACCCGTGCATCCGGCGGGCAAAAAGCTCCGCTTTAACTGGGATGCTGCCATCGCACAAGATACCTCCGGTAAGAAAACGCTTTATTACGGCAGTCAATTTCTGCACAAAAGTATGGATCAGGGACGTTCCTGGGAGATCGTGTCACCGGACCTGACCACGGATGACACGACAAAACAACAACAATTGGAGAGCGGTGGCCTGACCAAGGATGTCACCAATGCCGAGAATTACACGACGATCACTGCAATCGCACCGAGTCCGCACCAGGATCGTGTTATCTGGGTCGGTACCGATGACGGGAACCTTCAATTGACAAAGGATGGCGGTGAAAATTGGTCCGAACTTTCCGACCGATTGGGATCTGTGCCGGATACCGCCTGGATCCCTGAGATCCGGGTGTCCAAACACCAGAAAGGGGCTGCTTTCGTAGTTCTGAATGATTACAGGCGGAACAATTGGGAGCCCTATGCCTATAAGACCACGGACTATGGGAAAACCTGGGAAAGGATCGCTGGTCCCCGGGAGGTGACCGGTCCGGTCAGAACGATCGTTCAGGATCCTGAAGAAGCTTCTCTTTTGTTCCTGGGAACCGAAAGGGGGCTTTATTTCAGCACCGATGGTGCTGAGAACTGGAATAAATGGACCAATGGATTCCCATCCGTCCCCGTCTTTGATCTCAAGATCCATCCCCGTGAATACGATCTTGTTGCTGGTACTTTTGGGAGGGCTGCTTATGTTCTTGATGATATTCGGCCCTTAAGGACTATTGCGAAACGCGGTAAGAAAATCCTCAAAGAACCCCTTCACCTTTATCAACCGCCGCCCGCTTATTTGGTCGATCTGAAGCAAGCTGCCGGCACCCGATTTGCTGCTGATGGGATCTTTAAAGGAGAGAATCGGCCTTATGGGGCGAGGATCACCTTTTCTGTTGACGGGCTCGTTAAAAAGGAAGAGGGTGGTCAAAAGGAAGATCCTGGGAAGGATGAAAAGGAAAGGGGGAAAAACAAAAAGACGCTGGAGGGCCAAAAGGAAGAATCTTTGATAAAAAAGGCTGATGTGTTTGTTCGCCGACCCGAAAAGGGTGATACCATCCGACATTTCCGGACAACGGTCGATACCGGTATGAACCGGTTCACTTGGGGTTTGAGAAAAAAGGGGGAGCGGTATCCCGATCAAGAAAAAAAACGGTTCAAAAAGAAAGAACCCACCGGATTTTCCGTAGGACCCGGGGAGTATCGAATTCTCCTTTCCTATGGGGATCATGTTGATTCGGTCTTGGTAGAGCTTCGCCCCGATCCCCGGAAAAAAGAAAAAAGTCTCACGCAAGAAAAAGCATCCCTTCAAAAGGAACATTTGGCTCTTGTTAAAGCTGCTACGCAGGCTACCGACCGTCTGAGAACGGCCAAAGAGGTCGTTCAAAAGGTCAATAAAGAACTCGATCAGACCCCCGATTCTGTGAAAAAGGCGCTAAAAAAGAAAGGGAAAGCGATGCGGGATTCCATTGAAAGCATTCTCTCCGGAGTTCTACCGAATGAAGATATACAGGGGATTCATCGCGACCCTTCCATTCTTTCATCAAGACTCCACCGAGCTGCTTTCTATCTTGCTTCTTCCGAGGGACCCCCGAACCAGACCCAAAAGCTGTTGATCGAACAGACCCGAAAGCAATTGGAAAATACCCTGAAGAAAGTGAATCGCTTCTTTGAAAAGGATTGGGTTGAATACAAGGAAGGGGTGCGAAAAGCCGATCTTACGTTCTTTAAACCGTACGAGCCTGTTAGTATCGGAAAATGAGGGTCCTTTGAAACTTTTTTCCGGGGATCTTCGTAGAAAACGGGTCCATTTTTGTTCAGGCCATCATTGAGTGTTAGAAAAGGCCCCTATGATAAGTAAAGCCGGAAATATTCTCCTTTTCCTCTTGATCCTGTTCTTCGTTTCCTGGGGAGGTGAATATCTCCATGGGCAATCCGCTCGTGAAAAGTTCAATGAGAACTTCCAACTGACCCTGAACGAAAAATATGTGAAGGTCCTGCCCAAATGGGAAGAACTGCTCAAGGAGAAACCCGAGGACCCTGCCCTCAATTATATGGTGGGGATCTGTTATTATCATTCACCAGCCCAGAAAAAGAACGGGATCCCTTATCTGGAAAAAGCCATTACCAAAACCACCCGGAATTACGAACCCGTATATGGCAATGAGAAAGCGCCCGTGGATGCGTTTTATTACTTGGGGCGCTTGTTCCACCTGAACTATCAATTCGACCGGGCTGTGGAAAAATACAAGGAATTCCGGGAAAAAGCTTCCCAGGATCACCCTTTGTATGGCCGGGCTGAACATCACATTGACCAATGCGAGGTAGCCAGAGAACAGGTAGAGAATCCCATTAATATTCGGATACGGAACCTCGGTCCTGTTATCAATAGTGGATATAAGGATTATGGACCCGTCGTATCACTGGATGAGGAAACGCTCTTTTTCACCTCCAAAAGGCTCCGGAAAGACAGCTCGAACCTTGGTGATAAAGACCCCTACAAAGGGGAGTATTACGAGGATATCTATGTGAGTCACCGGGATGCTTCAGGAAATTGGCAGGAACCCGAGTTGGTGGAGTTCGTGACCGACGGTCACGAGGCAACGAGCAATATCGCTCCCGATGGGCGTACGTTTTATTTTTATAAAAGTGGAGAGAACAAAGGAGACCTTTTTAAAATGCGTTGGAACAACGGAGAATGGGTGGGTGAGGCCGAATCCATCTCAGACAAGATCAACTCTGGTGCCGTTGAGAAACATGTGACCATCTCGGCTGATAATAAAGAACTTTATTTCAGTAGTGATCGGGGAGGCGAAGGTGGACTCGATATTTTCCGGGCCAGGCGCCAGCCCAATGGTGAGTGGGGCGATCCGGAGAACCTTGGGCCCACCATCAATACGCCCTATAGTGAGGATGGGCCCTATATCCATCCCGATGGAAAGACCCTTTATTTTAGTTCCAAAGGGCACAATTCCATGGGTGGCTACGATATATTCTTTTCAGAATTCAGGAACGGACGCTGGCTGGAGCCCCAGAATATTGGCTATCCCATCAATACGCCCGCAGACGACATTTATTTCGTGATGAGTGCCGATGGGAAAAGGGCTTATTTCAGTTCCCGTTACGAAAAAGGGGCCATTAAGGGGCATGAAGAAGTCGGGACCGAAGGAAAGCACGATATTTATTTGATCGAATTCCCCGACAAGAAAGAAAAGACGGTGATGTTGGCAAATGGCCGGATCTCTTCTTCCGATTCGGAAAAGGATCCCTCCAAAGTTGTGGTTTCCGTTCATGATGCTTCCACCGGAGAGATCATTCGGGAAATGAAACCAGCCCCCTTCAATGGGAAATTTCATACCACCTTCTCTGAAGAAAAGGATTACGAGGTGCGTTATAAATATAAAGGCACGACCTTCCATCGGGACCGGATCTCCTCAAAAGGGGTTTCAGGTTTCAAGGAAGTAACACTCAATGTGGACCTGGATACCGTGGATCTACAAAAAACCCTTGCTTCAGAAAAGTCCGGCAGAATGGAGGGAAATGAAGGCCCTGTCGCAGAAACCGGAAAAAAAGGAACAGGAGATCAGAAAGGAAAAGAAAATGCCGGTAAAGATGCTTTAGAGGACCACTTCGATTACAACAAGACCCAATTGCATACGGACAAAAAGTCTTATCAGGCTTTCATAGAGGGCCTGGTCAAAAGGATCCAAAAAAATGACCGGGTGGGGCTCCGGATCAAAGGAAGTGCATCGCGGGTACCCACAGGCCTTTTCCCGTCCAATCGCCATCTCGCTATGGAGCGGGCCAATGAAGCCAAGGAAAGGATCCTCGAGGAGCTTGAGCAAAAAGGGATTGGATCTGGGAAAGTGGCTTTCGGTCATCCGAGCGCATCGGTAAATGGCCCGGAATTTCAAGGCAATGCCGAGGAAAAAAGGGATTATTACAAGGAATGGCAATACGTTGTCGTGGAGACGGTCGATGATCCTTCCGTTATGAGCAATATTGAAAAGGAGAAGGATGAAGGGGGAAAGGAACTTTTAGCTGCTGACGTGCCTGATGTAAAGGCGGACCAAGGAGCTGGTCCTCCCGCTGGAAAGCCCTTTATTGATAAAGGTTTGAAGGACCGTTCATATGATACGGCTCCAAAGGGTACCCATACCCAAAATGATCAGGGTCCAGGATATGAACAAACGCAACTGGCGGATCTTTCCAGGACCGATTTTTTGACCCCCCCGACCAACGGCTTTAATGAAGACCTTGAACCAGAGCAAGTCACCGAGGACGATCCCGGGGAGGACCATGACGGTTATAAGTTGTGTCGTGGTGATGGGAAGCTCCATATAGTCGATGATACTCGCCACATAAACCCAGAACAAAAGGAAGGCCGGGTTGGATCCGCATAGGAAAAGGCCTTTTAAAAGCGCACCCGACTGGCGCCGTTTCGTCGTTCTTCGTACGTCTTCCTTATTCCAACGCTTCCCTTTGTCTTGCATCGTTTGATAAAGACTGACAAAGCCGATGAGGGTCACGAATCCCGCTCCGGCGATCGTCATGCCAGTACCGATGGCCGAGTCCCGGACGTATTGATAATATCCCCAGAAAGCCAGAGACGCGAAGATCAGGTCGGCTATGATGACACCGCTCAGAAAGGCTTTTAGGTCGAGGTCACGCCCAGAAACGACATTGTCAGCGACAAGTAGGTTGATCGGTCCCAAGGGTGTGGAGGAGAGGAAACCGCTGATCGCTCCAACTGTGAACAATAGGGGTACACTCAGGAGGGAATCCCACATGTGGTGAAATTTACAACTTTATAGGGGGTCGCCGACCCGGACCTCATCCCCGACCTTTTCATTGGCCAGGGGATAAGGAATGGCCATGCAACAGGTGGAACCAAGCAGGAAAGTTCCGATCTCATCCCCGATACGCACATTTTTCCCTTCCCGAACACCATTCGGTAAGACGATGGACCCAACTGCCGGACCACCTACAATGGAGAGGAACCAGTCTTCATCGTCCCCATCCCGGATGTCGATGTTCACCCGCTCGTTCCGCAAGGCAGGTAATGATGGTTTTTTCGGATAGACCCAGGGTCGAAGAAGGACCAGTTCCCCTTTGACCCTTTCGATCTTGGTCACTTCACCGGATACAGGGGCATGAACCCGATGATAGTTGTTGTTGTGGAGGAAAACGTTGACAAAGAAATGCGAATCCGGTATCTGTTCCCGGCTTTTCCCGAAAATTGTGCGGAGCCCCTGTTTCTGGCCCTTTACACGAACCCTCGGCCGTTCCCTCACCCGCCCGTATTCACAGATCGACCCTTCACAGGGCCAACTTCTTTTGCTTTTGACCTCCAGGGGATGGCGAAGGCTACGGACGAAAAAATCCTGGAAACTGCTGTATTCCGTCTTCCCTTCCGGTGGAACGAATTTTTCCAAATAATTCGGGTCCTGGTAGGCCATTTTACAATAGGGACGAATCAAGTAGCGGGACCATCTCTTTTCGTATAAATGGGTGAACAATTTTGATAGGCCACGCTGCAACGGGGCTGGCAGAAGTCCCCAGACCTTTATGGAGAGGAATTGGTATATCGTTACCCTTAGAGAGGCCATGACCATGGAAGCTTCACACCTTGTACAAAGTTAAAGATATTGCTGATCGTTCAGCCACATCATCGGTTCACGAATTCGTACCTTTGCCCTTCCTGTTCAAGAAGGCAGGACCTGGAGGCAACGGGGACTTCCCTAAGTATAAGGAGATCTCATGAGTTCGTATAAAAAGGGCATCGCCATTCTTGGTTCAACTGGCTCAATCGGAACGCAAGCTTTGGAAGTGTTAGCCGGTCGGGAGGACCTTTTCAGGATCGAATTACTCACGGCTTGGGGGCAGGGTGACCGGCTGATCGAGCAGGCGAGATGCTTTCGTCCCAATGCTGTGGTGATAGGGGATGAAAAGGAATACGAAAAAGTTCGGAATGCCCTTTTTCCCCTTGGTGTGAAGGTATATGCAGGGGAGGACGCCCTTGAACAGGCCGTGGAAATGGACGATATCGACATCGTTCTCTCGGCCCTGGTCGGATTCTCTGGATTTAAACCCACCCTTCGGGCCATCCAAAAGGGAAAGGATATTGCATTGGCCAACAAGGAGACCCTTGTCGTTGCTGGCGACCCGATCATCCGGGAAGCCAAAAAGCACGGTGCCCGGATCATTCCAGTGGATTCTGAACACAGCGCCATTTTCCAATGCCTCAATGGTGAATCCCTTGAAAGTGTGGAAAAAGTGTTTCTTACGGCTTCCGGCGGACCATTTCGGGGGAAAACACGGGACCAACTGGAAGGGGTGACCCGGGAAGAGGCCCTGGATCATCCGACCTGGGAAATGGGTCAAAAGATCAGCATTGATTCCGCTACATTAATGAATAAAGGCCTTGAAGTGATCGAAGCGAGTTGGTTGTTCGATCTCCCCGCGGAGCGTATTGATGTGCTTGTCCATCCCCAATCCGTTGTACACTCCCTGGTCCAGTTCAGAGATGGTGCGATGAAAGCGGAAATGGGGGTCCCCGATATGAAGCAACCCATTCTCTATGCACTTGGCTTTCCCCAACGGCTCCCGCTGAACATTGACCGTTTGGATTTTTCCGCATACGACCAATTAACCTTTGAACGGCCGGATACCGATACCTTCCGCAATCTTGCTTTTGCCTTTAATGCCCTTAAGCGTGGTGGAAATGTGCCTTGTGTGCTGAATGCGGCCAATGAAGTTGCTGTTCATGCTTTTCTTGAAGGGACCCTTGGTTTTCTCACGATCTTCGATGTTATCGGGGAATGTATGGAAAAGATCGATTACGTGGCTTCTCCCGATGTCGATGACCTGCTCCGTGTGGACCAGGAGGCCCGGAACATGGCCACGGAAAGGATAGAAGGGAAGACCGTAACCTTCGGGATGAAGAAATAAAAACCTCGCCCCAATGGAGATCCTCATTAAAGCAGGCCAACTGATCCTGAGTTTATCGATCTTGGTCGTCCTTCACGAAGGCGGACACTTTTTGCCGGCCAAGCTTTTCGGCACCCGGGTCGAGCGTTTCTATCTTTTTTTCAATCCGTGGTTTTCCCTTTTCAAGGTCAAGAAAGGAGATACAGAGTATGGCATCGGTTGGGTCCCACTGGGTGGCTACGTGAAGATCGCCGGGATGATCGATGAATCCATGGACACTGAACAAGTCCAGAAAGCCCCTGAACCCTATGAATTTAGGGCCAAACCCGCTTGGCAGCGTCTGATCATCATGTTGGGTGGGGTAACGGTCAATTTGTTGCTCGGTATGGCGATCTATGCTATGATCCTTTTCTTGTGGGGACAAAGGGAATTGCCCGTCGAGCATGTTCAATATGGGGTACATTGTGATTCCCTGATGTATGATATGGGGTTTGAGGAAGGGGATCGCATTTTGCGGATCGACGGGAAGAAACCGGCCAATTTCTCTGCGATCGGAAAGGAACTTCTTTTGGATAATGCCAAGACCGTTACCATTGAAAGAGATGGAAAACGGAAGAAACTTTCTCTGCCGGGGGACCTCAAAGAAAAGCTCTTGAGCAAGAATGTCCAACAACCTTTCCAATTCCGTTTTCCCGTCGTGATCGATTCGGTCGTTCCCGGTAAACCTGCTGAAAAAGCCGGATTTAGATCCAATGACAGCATTGTTACGGTGAATGGTAAGAATACGGCTTTTTGGAATGATCTGATGCGGGTATTGCAAAAGAATAAAGGAGAAAAAGTGAACGTAGGGGTCTATCGGAACGGCCGTAAAAAAGAACTCGAAGTATCGGTCACCCAAAAGGGGAAAATGGGTTTTTATCCGAAGCGACCGGAGGAATTTTTGCAGTTCGAAAGGAAAAAGTACGGGTTCTTCCGTGCCATTCCGGCCGGGATCGAATTGGCCATAACCACCCTGACCGGTTATGTGGCTTCCCTGAAACTCATTTTTACCCCAGAGGGTGCGGAACAGGTCGGTAGTTTTTTGACCATTGGAAATCTTTTTCCTGGAAGTTGGGACTGGCATCAATTCTGGCAATTGACCGCTTTGCTCTCGATCATTCTTGCCTTTATGAATCTTCTGCCCATTCCCGCCCTGGATGGCGGTCACGTTGTTTTTCTCCTCTATGAGATGGTCTCCGGCAAAGCGCCCGGGCAAAAGTTTATGGAGATCGCCCAGATAACGGGGATGATCATTCTGTTTGCCATTCTGGCCCTGGCGTTCCGGAATGATTTCATGAAATTCCTTTGGTAAAACAGCCCATGCATCTACTCCAGGACAAGGGAAAAGTTGTTGCACCCCACTTTTTTTTAAAATTCCTTTTTCCCTTTTTGATTGTACCGTTCATAGGCATGTCGGATGGCGTGGTCCGGGCCCAGAAATTCACCATCGAGGAGGGGGACGGGAAAGAAAAGAAAGGAGAGCGTGGGGAAGAGAAAGGGAAAGAAGTCCGCCCCTTTGGACGGGGAATCTTACTGCTTCCCTATGAACCGCGTCTGTATTTATCCGACGTGGATAAAAGGATCATGGAGGCAACCGGCCTGAGCCAACAACAAATTAAAAAAAGGGTCCGTTTTGGGCTCTTGAACGAATTGCACCGGGCCTTTATCGACCACGGTCGGGTGATCAATGTGCTCCTTACGGACACACCCAATGTTCAGGAAGATATGCAAATGACCTACCGATCGGTGGGATATGAATATGAGCCGGTCCCTGAAGGGGAGAGGGGCCCGCCAAAAGAAGTTGGCGAGAGCGAGAATTTTTTTGACCGGCTCTTCGGTGGTCATGATAAAAAAACACAAAAGGGGAATTCGGAGGAAGGGATGAAAAATGGCCAGATCGTTTCCGACTTCGAAGATCAACCGCGCTACATGCGGACCAAGATCCTGGAAAAAGGTTTGATCGAACATTTGACCAAAAAGTATTCGGTTGACCGGGTTTTGTTCATCAACCAATTGAACATTCAACAAGGAGGGGGATCGAAAAGCCAGGGGTTCAAAGGGCAAAAGGGGGACCGATGGATCAAGGTCCACTATACCCTTTTCGGGCCCGAAGGGGAGGCCTTATACGGGAGTGCCGCCACCCATTCCATGCCACTGGATGTGAACGACCTCAACACCATTGTAAAAGAACACTTTCGGGCGGTGGGTGAAAGGATCGCGGATCGGTTGTTGTTGGTCAGTAAAAAGAAAAAGAACTGAAGGAGGGCTTGTGTCAAAGAAAATGATCAACCGAGCGAAAAAAGAAAGCTAACCTCCCTTACATTTCCATCCACTGGGGGGTTTAATTTCGTTACCCGGACTGTACCACCTTCTATCTCCTTGAATTGAGCTTTGATCCGTTCCCCGATCCGCTTGGCTACATGTTCGATCAGTTTGGAAGGGATCTGCATTTCTTCGTGGACGATACGCGTGATCCCGGCATAATCGATCGTTTCAGAGAGATGGTCCGTTTCCGCTGCTTTGGAAAAGTCAGCATAAAGGATTACGTCCACCACATAATCTCCCCCTATCGTGCGTTCTTCATCGAGACATCCGTGGTATGCATACACTTGGATGCCAGTGATCTCTAGTTGGTCCATCAAGAATTTTCTTGGGCCCCTGAGTTTTGAAGGGGGGCTTGCTCGAGGCCGATCCGGATCCTTTCGAGCGTTTCTTCCTTGCCGAGGAGGGCTGCGATCTCAAAGACCGACGGACCGGCCCCTTTCCCTGTTAAGAGCAAGCGGAAATTGGGCATGACTTTTCCAAGGCCCCATCCTTTTTCTTCTAAGTGAGCCTTGAAAGCATTTTCAATGTGTTCGGCATCGAATGGTGAGACCTTGGCCAGCACATCCTGGATTTCTGAAATGATCCCGGGGGTATCAGCCTTCCACTTTTTTTGGAGGGTCTTTGGGTCGTAATTTTCTGGGCGGCGAAAGAAGAAATTCCCTTCATCCACGATGTCCCGAGGAAAAGTGGCCCGCTCTTTCATAAGGTCACAAACCTCTTTTAGGAAACCTTCCTCGGGCACCTTTATCCCCAGGCGATTCAACCTGGGCTTGACCATTTCGGCCAGTTCCGCTCCCGACCGTTTTCTTAAATATTGTTGATTGTACCAACGGGTTTTGTTCGCATCGAAGCGGGCTCCTGCTTTTCCTACCCGCTCCAGAGAAAATGCTTCAACCAGTTCATTCAGGGTGAAGAGCTCTTCCTCCGTTCCCGGGTTCCATCCGAGAAAGGCCAGCATATTGATAAAAGCCTCAGGGAAATAACCTTCTTCCCGGTACCCCGGTGCTGAATCACCGGATTCTTCTGTCCATTCCAGGGGATAAACGGGGAAACCCAGACGATCTCCATCGCGTTTGCTCAGTTTTCCGTTCCCGTCCGGTCGAAGGATCAACGGAATGTGTGCGAATTCCGGCCTGTCCTCTTCCCATCCCAGGTAGCGGTACAAAAGAACGTGAAGGGGTGCGGAGGGAAGCCATTCCTCTCCGCGTATAACATGCGTGATCCCCATTAGATGGTCGTCGAGGACATTGGCCATGTGGTAGGTTGGCATACCGTCGCTTTTGAAAAGGACCTTGTCATCAAGATTGCGCGTATTTACGGTAACCCAGCCGCGGATCTGGTCGTGAAATCGGATCGTTTCTTCGCGGGGGACCTTGATCCGGATCGTGTAGGGGTCCCCCCGCTGAAGGCGCTCCTTTACTTCATTATCCGGTAGGGTCAGGGAATTCTTCATGCTGTTCCGCGTGATGGCATTGTACTGAGGGGCTGGTTGTTTGGCTGCTTTGGCCCGTTCCCGCATGGCCTCCAGTTCCTCGTTGGTATCAAAAGCGTAATAAGCATGCCCCGTTTCGAGCAAATGTTCGGCATAAGGGCGGTAGAGATCTTTTCGTTCGGATTGCCTGTAAGGCCCGTACGCGCCCCCCTTTTGCGGTCCCTCGTCCGGTATGAGACCACACCATTCCAGTGCTTCGTGGATATAATCCTCCGCCCTTTTTACATACCTTGATCGGTCTGTATCCTCCATCCGGAGGACAAAAATCCCTTGGTGTTGTCTGGCGAACAAATAATTGTAAAGGGCCGTTCGGACCCCCCCCATATGGAGAGGGCCGGTCGGACTCGGGGCGAAACGTGTACGGACCATAGTTGTGCTCAATGGTAATGGGTCAATTTCCTTCTTTCCGTCCTTTTTTGGAAACGTGCCTGGTGCGGAAAGGATGGAGGCAAAGGTATCATATCTTGATCAGGGCCGAATGGATGGTCTGCGATAATAGGCTTTAGGGGGCTTTCTCTGACCCTTTTACATGTTTTCAAAAGATTCAAGTCGGGATCGAGAAGATCGTTGTTCCACGTGGAACAATAAGGAGAAAGCGCTCCTTTCTTCGCTTTTTCCGAATAGACACCTTTCTTTTTTTGATGTATGGACCGTTTTTAAAAGGAAAATTGGGTTTATACGGGTATTAAAACAATAAATTTTATGTTCCATTATAAAGGTCGTAAGGGATTTTTATTTTTTACCAATTATTAAAACTTTTTGATCCTTTTTACGTATAAAGAAATAAGAAAGCCCTGGATCGGCCGTTGGGTTAAAACGGCGGGCTCGTCTCAACGTATGGAGAAAGCATGAGTAGCAAGAACTACAACATACTGATCGGGAAACTTCAGGAATTCATCCGAAAGTACTACAAGAATCGCTTGATCCGGGGTTCGATCTATTTCTTTTCCACCTTTTTGGCCTTTTTTCTTCTGGCCACCACCCTGGAATCCATTGGTCATTTCGGAAGTGCAATACGAACCACCCTTTTTTATGGATTGATATTGGTTACCGCCGCCATTCTGACCAAATGGATCCTGCTCCCCCTGATCCGGCTAATGGGCTTGGGGTCGACGATCTCGCGGGACCAAGCGGCCCGGATCATTGGGGCTCATTTTCCCGAGGTGAAGGATCGCTTGCTCAATACCCTTCAACTATACGATCGGGCTGAAAAAGAAAGCTCCGGGAATGCCGAGTTGATCCGGGCAAGTATCGATCAGCGGATCGAGGGGCTAAAACCTGTACCTTTCGCCCATGCCATCGATCTCAGGAAAAATCGGCGCTATTTGAAATACGCTGTACCACCGTTGCTGGTTCTTCTTGTGATCGTATTCACCGCCCCCACGGTGATCACTGATGGAACCGCCCGCTTAGTGAAGCACCGCGAGCCCTTCGAACCATCTCTCCCTTTCAACTTCGAGATCGTCAACGATAAGCTTTCCGTTATTGAACAGAACGATTTTCCCCTTGAACTTCAGATGCGGGGAAAAGTTCGCCCCGACAAGGTCTATGTGAATATCGGAGAGCACCGCTTCCGAATGGAAAAGACCGGCAATGGGACCTTTAAGCATGTCTTCAAGAACGTGAAAGAAAGCATCGATTTCCATTTTACGGCATCCGGATATGATTCCCGTTCCTTCCAGTTGAAGACCCTCCCCGATCCCACCATCCTCAATTTCGACGTGGCCCTCGATTATCCGGACTATTTGGGGAAAAGCGATAAAACCTTGAAAAATACGGGCGATCTCGTTATTCCCGGGGGTACGACGGTCCAATGGGTATTCCGGACCCAGCATACGGAGGAGCTTCGAATGGCTTTCCCCGATTCAGCCTACCAACTCAAACCCCGGGGAAAGGACCGTTTTACCTTCGAACGGAAAGTCCTCAATAGCCAGGATTATACCATCCGTTCTTCCAATCAATATATTGATAAAAAGAAAGCGATCAATTACCAGATCGAAGTGAAGCCCGATCGCCATCCCTCTATTGCCGTGGAGGAAAAGGTGGATTCCATGACCCAAAAGCGGCGTTATTTCCAGGGGGAAGTAGAGGATGATCACGGCCTTTCCAGATTGGTCTTCCATTATGAGCTCCTTCAGAGCGATTCCAGTGAGCAAGTAGAGATCCCGGTGGAAAGCGGTGCCCGCCGCGATCGATTTTTCCACGATTGGAATCTCGGTAGCCTTGGGATCGGGGCTGGTGAAGGGATCCGCTACTACTTTGAGGTCTGGGACAACGACCAGGTCAATGGGAGCAAATCCACCCGTTCCAAGGTCATGACCTACAATGCCCCGACCCAGGAAGAGATCCAAGAAAGGACCCGGAAAAGGAATGAAAAGATCCGGGAAAACCTTAGCGAAAGCGTTCGTGAAGCCCGTAAGCTGAAAAAGGAGGTCCGGAAGATACGGGAGGACCTTCTGAGCAAGAATTCCTTGAGTTGGGAAGACAAAAAGCGCGTCAAGGAACTTTTAAAACGGGAAGAAGCCCTCCGGGAACGAATCGAAAAAGCCCGGGAGCTGAACCGGAAAAAGAACCGGGAGAAGGCGGAATTTACCAAACAGGACGAGGAAATGAAGGAGAAAGCGGAAAGGGTCCAGGAAATGCTCGACAAGGTGATGAGTGATGAGATGAAGAAGCAAATGGAAAAGCTCCGGAAGGAACTCGATAAGATGAACAAGCGGGAACTTCAAAAGGAGATGAGCAAAATGGAGGAGGAGAATGAGAATGTGGAAAAGGAAATGGACCGAAATCTTGAAGTGTTCAAGCAACTGAACTTCAAAACCAAAATGAAGAACACCATCCGGGAGCTCGAGAAGCTGGCGAAAAAACAAGAAAAACTTGCTCAGAAGACCGAAGAGGCTGCTGAGGAAAAGGAGGGAAAAGACAAGGGCCAGCCATCCGATAAAAAGAAAAATGATCCTGGGGGAAAAAAGAAACGTGATCAGGAAGGGAAAAAGGATGCAGGAGATGAAAAAGGACAAAAAGGATCCCGGAAAAAGAAAGGTGAAAAGGGTTCCCTCGAGCAGGAACAGAAAAAACTGAATGAGGATTTCAACGAACTGGAAAAGGAACTGAAGGAATTGGAGGAGATGAACAAAAAACTCCAGTTCCCCCACGATATGAAAGATACGGAACGGGAAGAGCAGGCCATTGATAAAGCGATGGAAAAAAGCCGGGAGAAACTGCAGAAGCAGGAAAAAAAGAAAGCAACCGGTCATCAGAAGAATGCTTCAGAAAAGCTGGACAAGCTCGGGAAGAAGATGGCCAAAATGCAGCAAGGGATGGAAAAAGAGGCTGTTCGAGAGAATTTAGAGGATCTTCGTACCCTCCTTGAGAATGTCGTTCAGCTTTCTGTTGATCAGGAGGACCTTATGAACAGGCTTGAGGGGACGTCACCCAAATCCGCTGAATATGTGGACATGGGCCAGGAGCAAAGGGAATTGAAAGATGGTATAGAAAAAGTGGAGGACTCCCTCTATGCGCTAAGTAAACGTGTTGATGCCCTCAAGAGTAAGATCAATAGAAAGGTCCGTTCCATTAACGACAACCTCGATAAGGCCATTTCTTTTATCGGAGAGCGGAAAACAGGTAAAGCCACCAGTCGACAACAGTATGTAATGACCAACCTGAACGATGTCGCTCTCCTGTTGGATGAGGCCCTCCAGTCCATGATGCGGAATATGGCCATGAAAATGGGAGGCAAGGGCAATTGCCAAAAGCCTGGTGGAAAAGGGGGGTCGAAACCATCCCTGTCTGAAATGCGGAAAATGCAGGAGCAGTTGAAAAAGAACATGAAAAAGCTGAAAAAGCAAATGGAGAACGGGAAAAATCCCGGGGGAAAGAAAAAAGGTGGAAAACAAAAAGGCGGAAAAGGTGGATTGAGTGAAAAGTTGGCCAAAATGGCGGCCAAACAAGCTGCCATTCGGCAGAAACTTCAGGAAAAGGCCCAGGAATTGAACGAAAAGGGAAAGGGCCAGGGCAATGATCTGCAAAAGATCGCTGAGGAAATGGAAAAGAACGAAGAGGACATTGTTAATAAGCGTTTGACGAGAGAAATGCTGAAAAGGCAAGAAAGGATCACAACCCGATTGCTCGAATCCGAAAAGGCCGAAAGGAAGCGAAAATTCTCAAAAGAGCGGAAAGCGGAACAAGCGAAAAAGGAAAGGGTCAGTGACCCCGAATCTTTTTTCGAATACAAAAAGAAGGCTGAAAAGGAAGTCGAATTGTTGCGGACCGTTCCACCGGCCCTTCGGTCCTACTACAAGGATCGGGTAAACCGTTATTTCAAAGAAGTTCAGTAATCGTTCGTGCTTTATGGAATTCAGTGAACTAGCATGTCAGAAAAGGATGGAGATCCCATCCCGTCCGGAAAACATCACGATGGTCGAGAAAATGATCGATGAGATCTGTGAAACGCATCACATCGAAGAAGACCTTTACGGGAACATTCTGATCGCGCTGACGGAGGCGGTAAACAATGCCATCCAACATGGGAATCGGAAGGATCCCGAAAAGAACGTAAAAGTGGGGTTCACACCCAATGAGGATGTGGGGCGTTTCTCTTTCTTTGTTGGTGATCAAGGCCCTGGATTTGATTTTGAGGACCTTCCGGACCCGACCGATCCACGCAATGTTGAAAAACCCTTTGGACGGGGCGTTTTTCTGATGAAAAACCTGGCCGATGAGGTCAATTTCTACGACAATGGGGCCACCGTGGAGATCACTTTTAAGGTGAATCCCAATTGAATTGCGCCGAAATGGAGGCGACTGGGGTCCGTTTCCATGAACATGGAGTGTCTCCCCCTTTTGATGAAAAGGAGAGGATTGCTCGTTGGGTGGAGGCGGTCATTCTTTATGAAGGGGGAACTTTGGAGACCATTGATTTCATTTTTTGTCGGGATGTGGATCTTCAGGAATTGAACCTTCGATTCCTTGGCAAAGATGAGTTCACGGATACCCTAACCTTTCCTGAGCAGGAATACCCGGCCCCCATAAAAGGTGAGGTCCATATCAGTTTACCGCGGGTCCGCGAAAATGCGAATACTTATCAGTGTGGCTTTACTGAAGAACTTTTCCGGGTGATGGCGCACAGTGTGCTTCACCTTTTGGGATACGGGGACCAGGACCCCGAAACGAAGAAAAGAATGCATGAGAAAGAGGATGAGGCCCTTCTCCTGGAAAGCGGGAAGCATTGATCCCGGAACGAACCCTCTTCATTCTTCCTGAAACCCCCTTGGGCATGATCATGCCCTATCGTTTGTCGATGCCTGCCCTTATGCTTCGTAACTTTGGGCGGCTTTACGATCTCCAATCGAAAGGCTTATGTTCAAAACCTATGATCTGATCGTTGTCGGGGGTGGTCATGCGGGATCTGAAGCCGCTGCTGCTGCCGCCAATATGGGTTCGGAGGTACTTCTGGTCTCCATGAACCTCAACGTGATCGCTCAAATGTCCTGTAACCCTGCCATGGGTGGGATTGCCAAAGGGCAGATCCTAAAAGAGATCGATGCCCTGGGAGGATGTTCCGGGATCATTGCCGACCGGTCCATGGTCCAGTTCCGCATCTTGAATCGATCCAAAGGGCCGGCCATGTGGAGTCCCCGTACCCAGAACGATCGGCAACTCTTCGCCTCTGCCTGGCGAAAAATGCTGGAGGATACCCCGAACATCGATCTCTGGCAGGATATGGTCACCGAGGTCGTGGTGGAAAAGAACAAGGTCTGGGGGGTCCGTACGAACATGGGGATGGAGATCCCGGCAAAAGCTGTGCTACTTACGAACGGGACCTTTTTGAACGGGGTGATCCATTTGGGGGAAAAACAGTTCGGCGGCGGTCGTGCCGGAGAACGAGCCTCCACCGGGATCACCGCCCAATTGGAAGAACTGGGCTTCGAGAGCGGCCGGATGAAGACCGGAACCCCACCCCGCCTCGATGGCCGGAGCATCGATTATGATCGATTGGAGGAACAACCGGGGGACGAGGAACCGGGCAAATTCTCATTCTCCAGTGCGACCACACTGCCCGATCAACAATTGAGTTGTTTTATGACCTATACCAATACCGCGGTCCATGAACTTCTGGAAGCGGGTTTTGACCGTTCTCCCATGTTCAATGGACGGATCCAGAGTGTGGGGCCCCGGTATTGCCCGTCCATTGAGGACAAGATCGACCGGTTCCGGGAAAAGGAAAGCCATCAGCTTTTCGTTGAACCGGAGGGTTGGAATACCGTGGAGACCTATTTGAACGGTTTCTCTACCAGCCTTCCTGAGGATGTCCAGTTCGAGGCCATTAAAAGGATCCCTGGCCTGGAAAACGCCAAATTGTTCCGGCCAGGCTACGCCATTGAATACGACTATTTCCCGCCAACCCAGATCCAACACACGCTCGAGACCAAATTGGTCGAGGGGCTCTATTTGGCTGGTCAGATCAATGGCACGACCGGTTACGAGGAGGCCGCTTGTCAGGGATTGATCGCGGGGATCAACGTCCACTTGAAAAACCGGGAGAGAGAACCTTTCATACTTGGCCGGGAAGATTCCTATATCGGCGTTCTGATCGATGACCTGATCACCAAGGGCACGAAGGAACCTTACCGGATGTTCACCTCCCGGGCGGAGTATCGGCTCCTGTTGCGGCAGGACAATGCCGACCTACGATTGACACCCATGGCCCATGCTATTGGATTGGCGTCTGACGAAAGAATGCGGGCCGTGGAGAAGAAACAAAAGTTCATCGGCGACACCTTCGAATACATTCAAAAGGAAGGGGTCGATCCCCAGCATGCGAATCCCATGTTGAAGGGGAAGAATTCCAGTCCCCTGAATCAAAAGGTGAAACTTTCCCAATTGCTCGCCCGGCCAGAGGTCGGGGTCAAGGACCTTCAGGCCGTTCATTCCGGTTTGGCTGAATTGGCCGGGGCCATGGAAGAAGAGGCGGCGCTCGAACAAGTGGAGATCCAGACCAAGTATCAAAGTTATATCGACCGAGAAAAGGAATTGGCCCAAAAGATGCAAAGGCTTGATGATATCCCGATAAGGAGGGATATGGATTATTCGCGTTTGGACTCCCTTTCTGCGGAGGGAAGGGAAAAACTTCAGGAGATCCGACCGGCCACCTTGGGCCAGGCCTCTCGGATCAGTGGAGTCTCCCGATCGGATATCTCGGTACTGATGATCTATTTGAGCAAGTGAGGGGCTTGGTAAAGGTTTTGCCCTTTTTCTTGAACCGAAATGATCAAAGTGTTCCACGTGGAACAAGCCCATGGAAGAATTAAGTACTTGTCCGGTCTGTAAGGTGGCCGATACCGCTCATTGGTTGACCTGTAAGGACCATACCGTTAGCCAGGAATGGTTCGACGTTGTCCGTTGCCGATCCTGTGGATTCAGATTCACGAACCCCCGGCCCGAAGAATCGGAGATCGGCCAATATTACCAGTCCGAGGATTACATATCCCATTCCAATACCAAAAAGGGATTGATCAATACCCTTTACCATTGGGTCCGCCTCTATACGGTCCGAAAAAAGTTCGCCCGTGTTCGGCGCTGGGCCCCCGAGGCCTCCATTCTTGACCACGGGGCTGGCACTGGTGAATTCCTTGCCCATTGTAAAAAAAGGGGGTGGACGACCCTCGGTTTAGAACCGGATGAAAGGGCTCGTGCATTCGCTCAGGAGGAATACGGATTGGACGTCCGGGCGGATGAAGCCCTATGGCAACTCGAAGATGGCCAATATGGGGTCATTACCCTTTGGCATGTATTGGAACACGTACCCAGATTGAGGGAGACCATTGAGCAATTGAGAAGGGTGCTTCACGACCAGGGAACGCTTTTCGTGGCGGTGCCCAATTGTTCCTCTTACGATGCCTGGAAGTATGAAAATGATTGGGCTGCTTACGATGTGCCCCGCCATTTGTACCACTTTACGCCTTCGGATATCGAGCAGCTTTTTGGGCAGTTCGATATGAGGGTCCGGGCCATTAAACCCATGAAATTCGATGCTTTTTACGTTTCCATGATGAGTGAAAAACACAGGGATGGTTCCATCCTGAAAGGGGCCCTGAACGGTTGGATATCGAACCTCCGGGCCAACGACAAGAACCATCGGTATTCCAGCCAGCTTTACCTCCTTCAAAAGCATTGACGAACATGGCTTTGTCAATGTCTCTCTGGTAAAAAGGGATGATCAGGGATGCACTTTGATATCGATCGTTCTGCGCAATGAGCCAACCAAAAAAAAAGCGGGCCCTCATCGTCGGCCAGGGGATCGCCGGGACCCTGCTCGCTTGGGAGCTCAAAAGAAAGCACTGGGATATTGCTGTTGTGGATGAAGGAGCGGGAAAAAGCTCCTCCAGGGCCGCTCCAGGCGTGGTGAATCCCATTGATCTCCGTAAACCGGGGCCTGCATGGGGAAGTTCGGCTTTCCTTCCCGTTGCTCTTCGAAGCTATGAGGCCATGGAAAGGGACCTCGGGCCAGGGATCTACCTGCCGATGAACTTGGCCAAGGTCTTTCGGAATGGAAAAGAAAAGGAAAAATGGAGCTCGGAAAAGGCACAACGAAGGATCGCCCCGTATGTTAAAAATGAAGGGATCCCGGAGGCCCTTGTCCATTCAGCGTATGGTTACCAGGTAATGGGCCCCGCGGCCACCATCGATGTCCGGACCATGATCGACCGCTTTCGTGATCGCTTAAGGGCTGAGGGACGCTTGTATCGGGAGCAGTTCCGACCAAAGGATCTCGTCATTTCTGATCGGGTTCCGGTCCAATGGAAAGGAGAACCATTCGATCGCGTTATTTTCTGTGAAGGTTTCAAGGGCAGAGAGAACCCTTGGTTCCAACATGTGCCTATTACACCCGTTAAAGGCGAGTCTTTTGTGTTAAAAGGGGATGGGGACCAAACAGGGTCGGTCATCCATAGGGAAAAGTTCCTGGCCCCCATGCCCGGCCCCTACTTTCGCTTCGGGTCCACCTACGACCATTCCGGTCTTGATCTCAGGACGACCCAAAAGGGGGGAGAGGAATTGAGAGAAGGGCTCCATCGGACCTTGAACGGCTCTTTTGAAGTGGTTGAACAATGTGCAGGGATAAGACCGGGTTCTACGGATGCCCGCCCCCATCTGGGGGAACATCCCCATTATCCGGCTTTGTGCATATTGAACGGCCTGGGATCAAAAGGGCTTACCATTGGCCCTTATCTCGCCCTTCGTCTGAGCTCCTTGCTCGAAAGAGGGGAGGTCATTTCGGAGGAAGTCAATGTCAAAAGATGGAGTGAAAGCTATCCCTGAATCCAGGAAAACTTTTTATATTCGTAGCTGTCATGCTGTCCGCAGCCAAAAAACAATGTTGTTGTCAGCCTTACCCTGATGGGAAAGGCTGAAGACCGGGCAGTTACGACTGATTAAAGGAAAAGACCGGACTTTGAAAAAGCCTTTCCCGATTCAGGGAAAGGCTTTTTTTTTGATCGAAAATCCGGGAAATGGCGTTTTACTTGAAAAATAAGCGAATCGAGCGATACTGCTGTTGGGTCCCATGCGCCCCACCGGGAAGGGTCTGGTATTGCGCTTGAGGGGACCACAAGTCCCCCCTTTGCATGAAAAGCCTTCCTGGATGAACGGGAAGGCTTTTTTGTTGGGAGGGCTTCAGATCGTGTGGAAAAATGGAACGGAAACCATCGACAGGAAAAGAACCTGATCGGAAGATCAATGAGCTTCGTCCGTTTGTCGGGGATACACCCCTGTTCCCCTTGAACAATATAGGTGAGGGGACCGGTGTCCGTATCCTGGCCAAGCTCGAATGGCACCAGTTCGGTGGAAGTGTAAAAACAAGAGCGGCGTGGAACATTGTCAGAAAAGCCATTCAGAAGGGTGAACTTCGGGAAGGACAGCAGATCCTGGACGCCTCGAGCGGGAACACGGCGATCGCTTTTGCCGCTATTGGCGCATTCACGGGGATCCCGGTTCGGATATTTATGCCCGGGAATGCCTCTGATGAGCGAAAAAAAATTTTACGTGTTTATGGGGCCACGGTGGACCTAACCCCTGCTACAGGCGAAATGGATGAAGCTCAGGACCGGGCTGTTGAGACCGCGCGAAGCGATCCGGGACTTTATTATTATGCCGATCAGTACGGGAACGCAGACAATTGGGAAGCCCATTATTTCACGACCGGCCCAGAGCTCGTTGAGCAGACCAAGGGGGCCATTACCCATTTTGTTTCGGGCCTCGGGACCACCGGGACCTTTATGGGAACAGCCCGCCGGCTGAAAGCGGATATACCTGGTGTCCATGCCATTTCACTTCAACCTGACACGGCCCTCCATGCGCTGGAAGGCTGGAAAGATATGGAAACCGTTCGAAACCCTTCGATATATGAACCTTCCCTCGCGGATCGGACGGAAAAAGTGTCGAGTGAAGAGGCTTTCCGAATGGTACGCCGATTGGCCAGGGAAGAAGGGTTGCTCGTTAGTCCTTCGGCCGGTGCCAATCTCGCAGGTGCTCTTAAAGTCGCCGAAACGGTCCGAGCGGGAACCATTGTAACCCTATTTCCTGATAACGGGGAAAAATATGGCGAATTCATGAACCAGATCCTTAAGAAAAAATGAACGATCTTGAACTCAAACTTCAGGAGAAGCCTTTGGATATCATAATAAAGGACGCGACCGAGGCGTATCCGGAAGAATGTTGCGGTTTCCTTTATGGGGAAGCGGACAAGGACCATCGCGAAGTCCTCGAAGCTGTCCCTGTACAGAACAGGAACGAAGAGAACAAAGGGCGTCGCTTCGAAGTTTCTCCAGCTGATTATATGCGGGCTGAACAATATGCCGATGAAAACGGTTTGGAGTTGTTGGGGATCTATCACAGTCATCCCGATCACCTTGCCCGTCCATCGGAATTTGACCGGAAAAAGGCGCTACCCTGGTTTTCCTACCTGATCGTATCCGTAGAAAAAGGGGTATCCAAAGATATTACCTCCTGGCGCTTGGATGGGGACCATCATTTCAAGGAAGAACACCTTACCGGTAATGAGCGGTCTCTATCGGCTTCTTGATACGAGGCGAATGAATGAAAAACTAAAAACGAGCAAAATGGCACGAGTCGTTATACCAACACCCCTGCGGAAGTTCACTGGCGAGAGGTCGACCATAGAAACACATGGCGGGACCGTCAAGGAGAACATCGATCATGTGGTGCGGGAATATCCGGAGATACAGGGCCACCTCTACGATGAGAACGGGTCGCTCAGGGATTTCGTAAAGATCTACGTCGGTGATGAAGATATCGATGCCCTCGATAAAGAAAGGACCACCGTATCAGCGGATACGGTCATCCGGATCATCCCGGCTATCGCAGGGGGGCTGTGGAGTTGAGCATGGCTGAATGGTTGAACACATTGTGGGAGAGTCCCTGGACCAGGACGCACGAATGAACCTCTGAACGGATATTCGGTATGAGCGAAATAAAATTCGATAAGAACGAACTCGAAAGGTACAGCCGGCACCTGATCATTCCGGAATTCAACATCGAAGGGCAGCGGAAACTGAAAGCCTCCAAAGTCCTCGTGGTCGGTTCGGGCGGATTGGGTGCGCCCTTGTTGCAGTATCTTACCGCTGCGGGCGTTGGGACCATCGGGCTTGTGGATTTTGACGTGGTCGAGGAAAGCAATCTTCAGCGGCAGGTCCTTTTTTCCACTTCCGATATCGGGCGTCAAAAGGTGGAGGCGGCCCGCGACAGGATCAAGGGGCTGGACCCGAACATTGCGGTGACGACCTACAATACACGCCTCAATTCTGAGAACGCCATAGATATCCTGAAGGATTACGATCTTGTGGCGGACGGTACGGATAACTTCCCGACTCGCTACTTGGTGAACGATGCCTGTGTTATCCTTGGGATCCCGAACGTTTATGCATCCATATTCCGGTTCGAGGGGCAGGTGTCGGTCTTTAATTACACTGATGAGAACGGACAGACCGGCCCCAATTACCGCGATCTGTTCCCCACCCCACCTCCTCCGGGTTTGGTCCCGTCCTGTGCTGAGGGGGGTGTTATTGGGGTATTGCCGGGTATCATCGGTAGTTTACAGGCCAATGAAGTGATCAAGGTACTCACCGGTGTCGGTGACCCTTTGTCCGGCCGTTTGTTCACTTTGGATGCCGCCGCTTTTGAGACCCAAACACTGAAGGTCCACAAAAACCCGGATCGGGAACCCATCACTGAACTGATCGATTACGAACAATTCTGCGGGCTCGATCAACAGGAGACCGAAAGGGCCGTACCCGAGATCACGGTGGAGGAACTCAAGTCCTGGAAGGATAATGGTGAGGATGTGCGGATCATCGATGTACGGGAACCCTATGAGTATGAGATCGCGAACCTCAACGGGGAGTTGATCCCGTTGGGTCGGATCAGCCAAGAAGTGAACAGGATCCCGTCCGATAAAAAGGTCGTTGTCCATTGTCGCAGTGGGGCAAGAAGTGCAAGGGCCATTCGGGAGTTGGAGGACCGCTATGGGTTCCGGAACCTGTATAACCTCAAAGGAGGCATACTGGCCTGGGCCGAAGGAATCGATGATTCCATGGCCCAGTATTGATCTTCACCGGACGTTCCGGAAAGAAAAGAAGTTCTGAAACCGACAGGAGACCCTGCTTGCATTGTTTGATGCTGGTGACTGAACTCACGAGGGTGCTTTGAGCCCTTCCAAGAGGTCATCCCGAAGATCCTCAAAAGCTTCAATACCGACCGAGAGTCTGAGCAGACGATCACTGATGCCTGCTTTTTCCCGTTCGGCCGGGCTCAATTTGGAGTGTGATGTTGCGGCGGGGGAACATATGCTGCTTTCCACGCCACCCAAGCTAAGAGCAGGTGCCACGATCTGGAGCCCTTTTTGGAAACTTTCCGCTTCCGGTCCTTCTTCTGCCAGCTCGAAAGCCAGCATGGCTCCGAAACCCCTCATCTGACCCCGGGCCGTTCCGTGGCCAGGATGACCTTTGAGGCCCGGGTAGAACACCCGTTTTACGACACTTTGGTCTTGAAGGCATTCGGCAATGGCCGCGGCGTTCTCGCTTTGTTTTTCAACACGGATCTGGAGGGTTTTAAGGCTCCTTTCCAGAAGATGACAAGTCCGGGCATCCGGAGTGCCGCCAAAATTAATGGCGGTCTCTTCGATCCTTTCCATGAGCTCTTCCCGGCCAGCCACGGCACCACAGCAGATATCACTGTGTCCGCCCAGGTATTTTGTCCCACTGTGGAGGACAAGATCGATCCCGAATTCCAATGGGCGTTGCCATATAGGCGTGGCAAAGGTGTTGTCCATGAGGGAGAGCAGGCCGTGTTCCTGACAAACCCGGGCCGCGTGCTGCAGGTCCGTGATCCCCAATAATGGATTGGAAGGGGTCTCGATATAGACCAGTTTGCTCCGTTCGTTGATCAGATCCTCAAGCTTTTCGCTTCCAGCGGGGTCCCAAAAAGTGATTCCGATCCCCAGTTTGGGGAGCTCTTGCTGAATAAAATGGTGAGTTCCCCCATAGATCCCTCTTTGAATGATGGCATGGTCGCCCTGTGAAAGAAAGCTCAAAAAAGTGGAACTGATCGCTGCCAGGCCCGAGGAAAGGACCAAAGCACGCTCAGCCTCTTCAAGGCTGGCGATCTTTTCCGCTGCGGCCAGTTGATTGGGCACGTTCAAATAGCGGGGATAACGGGCTTCGTGTCCTATGTAGTGGTGTGCTGTGGATACATGAAGGGGGGTGGTCAGTCCGCCACTTCTTTCATCGGGCCTGGTCCCTGTGTGAACACAGCGGGTGGCCGTTTTTCTCCCATTTTGCATGGCTGTCTTTTTGGTCCTGTTCCGCTTCAATACCACTTCCCGGGAACAACTGTGGAACAGTGAACGATCGTTACGACAATATTAGGAAAATCCTGTTGAGCTCGAATGGAGGAAGGTTTAACCCTTGGCAGGAGTCGCTTGTATGTCACTCAATGCCGGGGTGATCACGAATGTTATCCAAGTCTTCTTTGTTCAGCCAGGGAAGAGAAATGTAAAAAGTGGCTCCTGCATTCGGCTCCCCCTCTGCCCATATTGTCCCCTCGTGTTTTAAAACGATCTGTTGAACAATGGAGAGGCCGATCCCGGACCCCTTGTAATGGGGCTCTCCATGGGGGCGCTGGAAGGCTTTGAACAATTCATTGGCCTTTTCCGGAGGGAACCCTTTTCCATTATCCCGAATGTAATAGATGTGTTCCCCTTTTTTCTCTTCCATGCTGATCTGAATATGGACCCTTTCCCGATCCTTGGAATACTCTACTGCATTGCTGATAAGATTCGTCCAGACCCTTCTGAAAAGGGTGGGGTCGATCTTCTCTGTGGGCAGGTCCCCGATCTCTATTTCGATGGTTTTGTCCGGGTTCTGTTGCTTTTGTTCCTTGGCGACCTTCCTGACCATTTCCTCCATATCGATGGGGGTCCGATTCAATCCCTGTGTTCCCAGCTGGCAAAGTTCCAATAACGCCCCGATCATGCCTTTCATTTCATTGACCGCCTCTTGCATCTCCTGGACGATCCTGTGACCGCTATCGTCCAATTCATGCTTGAAGTCGTCCTGCAAGGACGATATGCGCATTTCCATTCCGGTCAGGGGATTCTTCAGGTCGTGGGCGACAGAGTATGAAAAGGCCTCCAATTGAGCGGTTCGTTCCTGAACCCGTTTATCCAGTTCATTATAAATGTTCACATTCTCCATGGCGACCGCTGTTGTATCAGCCAGTGAGCGAATGAGGGCCACCTCCTCACGTGTAGCTGCATGGTTATCGCTCCAATAGATCCCGATCGCTCCAAGGGGATTCAAAGTGCGGATGGGGACCATCACGAGTCTCTTGACAAATGTGGGTTCGTAAGCGTCGATGGGGATCCGCTGGTCCTGGTATATATCCTCGATGACCACAGCTTCTTTATGCTGCATGGCCCAACCGCTAATACATATGTTCATGGGAAAGCGACTGCCTTTCCACAGGGGCAGAATGGCATCCTCGTCCGCATAGTAGCACATGTCCCCGTCCCGCAGAACAAAGCTCGCCCCATCGGCCTCCGTTAAGGATCGGGCGTGTGTCCGTACGATCTCCATAATGGAATTCAGGTCCCGCGCGAGAGATAAGTCCTGGACCACTTTTATGAGCTGGTCCATTTTCCGGGAATGGATATTTAAGGTTTCCATTTTATTAATGAACCTATTTTTTGTTTTGAAAGATCCCCGTTGGGACCTTAGAGCTTCGTTCGGGACTGAATTTACGGATTTGGGATCCGGGGAGTTCCATATTTCCCGATATTCAGATAAATGAGATGGCTTTCTTTATGATCGAAACTGATGCGATCGGTTTTATGCCCTATTTTTTAGGACCTTAGGCAATAAGAAAATGAATAGTTTCCTTACCGCTTTTATCCTATATAGAAAATTTGGGTAAAAGTGTTTCTTTTCGACAAAAATTTTGCTGATAAATCGCCAGGGGAAGGGCGGGCCAAAGGGTATTCTCCCTATTCCGTTTTCATTGGCCCTTTTCCGAGGGATCGGAATCGGAAACCTTGCTTGGAATAATGGGACAACACCCGGGGAAGGGCGTAAAGCACTCTTTCAGCGGCTTTTTCGGAATCGTGGAAAACGATCACGGACCCTTTTTGGGTGTTTCGGATCACGTTCGAGACACATTGTTCTCCACTTATTCGAACATCGAAATCCTTGCTCAGGACGTCCCACATGATGATCCGGTAGCTTTTTTGTAAGGCTCGGATCTGGGAACGGCGCATTCTTCCGTAAGGGGGCCTGAAAAGGTCGGATGGAACGACCTCGGCACAGGTCTCCACGTTCCTCAGATAGGTCGCATCGGGGTGCCTTTTTCCGTTAAGATGATGCTCGGTGTGATTGCCGACCGCGTGTCCTTCCTTCCGGATCCTTTCGAAAAGCTGGGGCGCTTTCCTGACCTTCTGCCCGATACAGAAAAAAGTGGCCCCGGCCTCGTATTCCCTGAGCATTTCGAGGACCTTCTCCGTTATACCGGGTTGGGGCCCATCGTCGAAGGTCAGGAAAATGGTGTTCTCGTCCGTAGGAATCCTCCAGGTGAGGCCCGGAAAAAAAGCTGTGAAAAATCGGGGAGGTTTTACGGGAATACCGATCGGTCGCTCCTTTAGCGTGCTTTTCTTTGGAAGAAGCGGGGCGTGGATTTTCGAGCCCGGTCCCAGTGTTCCTTGAGCGATCGGACCTTTTCCTTGTCATCGAGGTGCCTTTTGGCCAAGGTCCATACCCGCCGGAGAACGAATCCGGCCACACGGATCCGCCTTTTTATGCTTTGCTGGAAACGTTGCTCCATACTTGCAAAGTATTGGAGGTCCTTCTCATAACGTTCGACCAAGCGGTCCCCGATATCCATGGCCTTGTCTTTGGCCCCGATCCTGAAATATTTCTCCATCAGGGTCGTCATCATGCGATCATAGGGCACGACCGAATCGGGCATGACTTGAACACATTTGTCGATGACCTTCTCTGCAGAATCCTCCTTGCCTTCTTTTATAAGGGCTTCCGCGAGATTGCCGAACTGAAGTCTCAGGTTGGTGGTCATTCGGAGGTTGTCGTTGTTCATCCATATTTCCTCTTCACTGGCCATGCCACCCCATTGGAACTTGTTCATGAGGTTCTTGTACATCCGGTCTGTGTGAACACGCCCATGGGTATTGGGGTTGAGACTTTCTTTTGTTTTGATAGGGACCAGACGATAGGCCAATCCCTCGAGTTGGAAGTAGTCCTCGAGCCCGAGATAAGCACTCGGGCCGGTCGTAACAGCGAAATAGATCGGCCGTTCCCAGTCAAAACCGGCCAAAAGGCTCATGACCAGCATTTGATTTTTCATGATGTGATTCCGGCCGATCCTCCATTTGATCCTGTCAACGACCTGATCGGCCAGCTCTTTTGGTACCGTTCCGTTGTTCAGCACTTTTTGCTTTGGGACATCGATGCTGAACTTTTTTGAGGGGATATAATACTGATCGCGCCGTCCAAGGGTATTGTTGTCATTGGCAACAAAGGCCATGGCCCGGTCCACGTCGATGTATTTGTCCGCTTTGTTCTGTTTTCCGCGCAAATAGACTACATCGCGGGTTCCCTGGCGGTACTTCCGTTTGGCCAGTGTAAAGGGAAGCGCTTCGGATTCGTAAGCTTTCCGGCTCAATTGATGCCCGTACCAATCGGTGTTCAGGAGGCTCAGGTTGACCACCCGGACATCCGTTCGATATTCCTCAACTTCCTGTACGTACCACAAGGGGAAGGTGTCGTTGTCACCATTGGTGAAAAGGATCGCGTTCTCTTCACAGGAATCCAGGTAATTCATGGCAAAATCACGGGCCGTATAGCGGTCGGAACGGTCGTGATCGTCCCATTCTTCCATGGCCATGAGCGTGGGGACCGGGAGGGTCATGAGAACGGCCAGTAAAGCATGCCCTTTTCTGTTCCGCATCAAATTCCCAACAATATGGGCGACACCGAAGAGAGCTGTGCCAATCACCGATATGTAAAGGAGGGAATAAGCAAAGGCATGGTCAGAACCGCCCAATCTGGATAAGAGAAGAATGGCCAGGGATGGTATGAGGCTTCGGGTCGCGATCCTTTGAAGATCCTTGGCGCCAAGGTTTTTCATGGCATCGAAGAGCGCATAGACCCCAAGGCCGATCCAGATCGCAAAGGCATAAAAGGACCCCACATTGGTGTAATCCCGTTCCCGCGGTTCTACCGGAGGCTGATTCAGATAGGTAACAATGGCCATCCCGGTTATAAGGAAAAGCATAAGGATCACGGTCCAATCCTTCGGACCCCGGACAAAGTGATAAATGAAGCCGATCAGTCCGAGGATCAGGGGCAACATGTACAATTCGTTGTGGGCCTTATGGTTCTCGTAATGGGGGGAGATCTTGCTTTTGTTGCCCAGGCGTTCACTGTCGATGAGATCGATGCCACTGATCCAGTTGCCAGCCAGTAGCTTGTTGTTGATGGTGCCTTGCTGGTCGTTCTGGCGGCCCGCGAAATTCCAGAGGAAATAGCGCCAGTACATCCAGCCCAGCTGGTAATCAAAGTAGAATTGAAGGTTGTGGTCAAACCAATCAGGGCGTTCGATCGTGCGATGGCCGCCACCCCGTTTGGGGATCCGAATGGGTTCACCTTCCCATTGCTTACCGGACTTGGTCCACTTTTTGTAATCTTTGGCATGCTCTTTTGCATACATCCGTTGGAAGGGAACTTCAAAGCGCGGGTCGTAATTGTAAACGGATTGCTTGTTGTCGTTTTTTACGATGTAGTGGTTGTCGATCGTAAAGCCTTCCTTTTTACCCCCTTTTTCCTTGACGAATTCGGATGCGGCGTGAGGATTTTTGAAAGCCTTTAGACGCCGCCCGTGTTTTTTGACCACATGGGCTTTCATGTAATCAGGTTCACCATCCATACGGGGCTTTTGGGGGTCAAGCGGGGCATTGAAATATTGCCCGTAAAGGATCGGTCGTTGACCGTATTGCTCCCGTTTGACATATGAAACGAAACTGATCAGGTCCTCGGGGTCGTTCTGGTCCATCGGAGGATCGGCCGAGGAACGGATCAGGATGGTCAAGAAACTCGAGTATCCCAGGAGGATCAACAGAAATGCCAGGAGGATCGTATTCAGGATCACCTTTCCTTTCTGGTGAGTGTAATAGATACCATAAGCAATAGCCCCGAAGAGAACGAGAAAATAAATAACGGCCCCGATGTTGAAGGGCAGGTCGAAGGTGTTGGTGATGATGCGTTCGAACCAACCTGCTGTGTCAAAGATCTGAACGATGATGATGACCTGGAAGAAAAGAATGATGGCCGCAGATATGGCGAAAGCGGTCAGTCCCCCTTTCCAGCTCGCTTCGTACTTACGGAAATAGTACACCATGCAAATGGCCGGAATCGCCAGGATGTTCAACAGGTGAACCCCGATGGACAACCCGATCGCGAAGGCAATGAGCAGGAGCCAACGGAGATTGTGAGGGTCATCAGCTCTCCGCTCCCATTTCATAATGGCCCAGAAAACAAAGGCCGTGAACATGGCCGACATGGCGTAAACCTCGCCTTCTACAGCTGAGAACCAGAAGGTGTCACTGAAGGTAAAGGATATCGCTGCGATGAAGCCACTTCCCAACACGGCCAAAATGGAGCCCGGTGTCAATCCCCCCTCCTTTTCGGCGAGTTTTCTGGCAAAAGCCGTCGTGGTCCAAAAGAGAAAGAGGATCGCAAAGGCACTGCAAAGGGCGGACATGGCGTTGATCATCATGGCCGCGTTCTCCGGGGCCACGAATGCTGAAAAGATCCGTCCTACCAACATGAAAAATGGCGCACCGGGCGGGTGTCCTACTTCGAGCTTGTAGGCGGTGACAATGAATTCCCCGCAATCCCAGAAGCTTGCCGTGGGTTCGATGGTGGAAAGGTAGACAAAGGCCGCTACCAGGAACATCGCCCACCCTACAAGGTCGTTGAGCTTTTTATAATTCATGGGGGAGAAAATGGAGCGGCGAATTTAATAAAACAGCTTAACCGCCCAAGATTCTGGAAAAGGATCCCTTGTTAAAAAAGCTTAAACGGGGCTTGTTCAAATGGTAAAATCCACTTAAATTCGCACCCCCTTTTTCGGGAGCAAATGCGCAAAATAAGCAACAACTGTGGATACTCTGAGCTATAAGACCAAGTCGGCGAACAAGAACACCGTTCATAAGAGGTGGGTCCTCGTGGACGCTACTGACCAAACCCTCGGCCGCCTGTCGAGCAAAGTCGCCAAATTGCTCCGGGGGAAGTACAAGGTGGATTTCACACCGCATGTGGACTGTGGTGACAATGTGGTGATCATCAATGCCGAGAAAATTCGCCTGACCGGTAAGAAATGGGATCAAAAGATCTATGAGCGGTATTCCGGCTATCAAAGTGGGAAGCGTCAACGCACTGCTCGCGAGATACACGGAAAACACCCAACCGGGCTTGTCGAGAAAGCCGTGAAAAGAATGTTGCCCAAGAACAGGCTCGGACGCCGGCTTTTCAATAATCTTCACGTTTTTGCCGGGGCTGAGCACGACAAAGAAGCTCAAAAACCCGAGCCGATCAATATTGACGACCTTAAATAGAGCTTATTTACCTATGGAAACCATCAATGCTACCGGCCGTAGAAAAGATTCCGTAGCCCGTGTATACGTGGACAAGGGCTCGGGAAAAATGAGCGTCAATGGACGCGACCACAAAGAATATTTTCCCACGCCCCAATTGCAACAGATCCTTTCCCGGCCCCTGAAAGTGCTTGAAGCTACGGAACAGTACGATTTCAAAGTGAAGGTCGATGGGGGTGGAATGAGCGGACAGGCAAGGGCTATACAGCTTGCCATCTCAAAAGCCTTTCTTCGGATGGACCCCGAAAACCACCAATACCTTAAGCCTCAGGGTTTGTTAACAAGGGATCCCAGAAGGGTGGAACGCAAGAAACCCGGTAAACGAAAAGCCCGGAAATCAGTTCAGTTCAGCAAACGGTAATATTTAACTCGATCCATTACAATGGCGGAAATCAGCAATTTCGAAGACCTCTTGAACGCGGGTGCCCACTTTGGCCATCTCCGGCGCAAATGGGACCCCCAAATGGCCCCCTATATCTTTGCGGAGAAAAAAGGCATTCATGTGATCGACCTCAAAAAGACCCAGGGGAAGATCAAAGAAGCCCAATCCGCACTTAAACAATTGGCCGCTGCTGGTAAGAAGATCCTTTTCGTGGCCACGAAAAAACAGGCGAAAAAAGTGCTCGCTGATAAGATCGAGCCCACGGGGATGCCCTACATAACCGAACGCTGGCCAGGAGGTATGCTCACCAACTTCGCCACTGTCCGCCGGGCGATCCGAAAAATGAACAAGCTG
>CAYVSK010000001.1:76703-89412 GCA_964453635.1 uncultured Weeksellaceae bacterium
CAAAGATTCTCTGTCATTCCGAGGAATTTGAGATGCTCCAGGATCCCGAGAACGAGCTCCATAACGTTTCCAAAAGGGAACGTTTGTCCATGGCACGTGAACGGGACAAGCTCAAGAAAAACCTGGGATCCGTCTCGGAATTGAATCGCTTGCCGGCGGCCGTCTTTATTATTGATGTGGTGAAAGAAGAGATCGCGGTCCATGAAGCCAACAAGCTGGATCTCACCACCTTCGCCATTGTCGACACGAATGCCGATCCGGATCGGATCGATTATCCCATACCGGCCAATGATGATGCGTCCGAATCCATATCGGTCGTACTGGACGATGTGGTCTCGGCCATCAATGAGGGGTTGGAGGAAAGAAAGGCCCAAAAGGCCAAAAAAGAGAAGAAAGAGGCCGAAGAGAAAAAAGAACAAAAGGTGGTAGAGGAAGAGGATCCGTCCGGCGAGAAAAAAGTCCAGCTAAAGAGTAAAAAGGAAGAGGAAACAGAAGAAGACCAACCCACTGGTCCCGAAGAGGAAACGAAGAAGGAACAAGCGGAGACCGGGGATGAAGAAAAGAAGGCGGATAATAGTGGGGAAGGAACGGCCTCTTCCTGATCCCGTTTTAATAGAAGGGTATACTGTATCGAACGAATCACTAAGCGAACCCGTAAATGGCAACCGTAACCACTTCTGATGTAAAGAAACTCCGCGAGGAGACCGGGGCTGGGATGATGGATTGTAAGAACGCCCTGGAGGAGGCAGAGAACGATTTTGATAAGGCCATCGAGCTCCTTCGCCAAAAAGGCCAGAAAGTCGCTGCCAAACGCCAGGACCGGGAAGCCAACGAAGGCGTGGTGATCGCCATTCCCGGTCCCGACCACAAAAAAGGAGCGCTGCTCACCCTGAATTGTGAGACCGATTTCGTGGCCAAGAATGACGACTTTGTGGGCTTGGCAAGGGAACTGACCGAGCTGGCCCTGGAAACCGCCCCCGGTTCCGTTGAAGAGCTGAAGGAAAAAAAGACCCAAAGCGGTGTTACCGTTGCTGAAAGACTGAACGAGGAGATCGGGAAGATCGGGGAGAAGATCGATGTGGCTACCGTGGAATTGATCGAGGGGGAAACCGTGGTTGGTTACGAACATCCCGGTAACAAGATCGGCGCTCTGGTCAGTCTCAACAAGACCGGGGACCGGATCGTGGAACTGGGGAAGGAGATCGCCATGCAGATCGCGGCAATGAACCCCGTGGGCGTTGATGAGAACGATGTACCAGCGGATATTGTGGAACGCGAACTCGAACTGGGCAGGGAACAAGCCCGGCAGGAAGGGAAGCCGGACCACATCGTTGATAAGATCGCCCAGGGCAAGCTCAAGAAATTCTATCAGGAAAACACCCTGTTGAATCAGCCCTTTACAAAAGACAATAACAAAACGGTGAAAGAATATCTGCAGGAGACCGATCAGGATCTAACGGTCACGGCTTTTAAACGCTATTCTCTCGTATGATGAAAAAAAGCTCCCTTTCGGGGGCTTTTTTTTTGCTTAATTTGGTTTTTCCATGAGCGAAGCGAAAAGATCCACCAAATATCGCAGGGTGCTTCTTAAGTTAAGTGGTGAAGCCCTCATGGGGGATAAAGAGTACGGGATCGACCACAACAGGCTTTCCCAATACGCCGACGAGATCTGTTCCATTGTGAAGGAAGGGGTGGAGGTCTCGCTCGTGGTCGGTGGAGGGAATATATTTCGCGGGGTCCAGGCCGCTACTGAAGGGGTGATCAAACGGGTACAAGGGGACTATATGGGCATGCTGGCCACCATGATGAACAGCATGGCCCTGCAATCCGCTCTGGAGGCTCGGGATATAGATACCCGGCTGCTTTCCGCCATTAAAATGGAAAAGATCGCTGAACCCTTTATAAGAAGGCGGGCCATCCGACAACTTGAGAAAGGTCGGGTCGTCATTTTTGGGGCCGGCACGGGAAACCCCTACTTTACTACCGATTCGGCCGCTTCGCTAAGGGCCATCGAGGTTGAAGCTGATGTGATCCTCAAAGGGACCCGCGTGGATGGCATCTATTCGGCCGATCCTGAAAAGGATAAAGAAGCGGTACGTTACCAAAAGGTCACTTTTAACGAGGTCTTCCAAAGGGGGCTTGAGGTCATGGATATGACCGCATTCACCCTCTGTAATGAAAATCGTTTGCCGATCCTCGTATTCGATATGAACACGCCCGGGAATCTCATGAAGGTCGTCCTCGGTGAAAAGGACGTGGGTACCCTCGTGGATGGATAACCCGGGACCTTTAAAGGAAAAAGATCATGGACGAGGTTGTTAAGCCCATATTCGACGAGGCTAAAAAAGAAATGAAGGCCGCGATCGATCACCTGAACGATCGACTGTCCAAGATCCGGACCGGCAAGGCCGATCCCGGCATGCTCGACAATGTGCATGTGGAGTATTACGGGGCCAAAACCCCATTGAACCAATTGGGCAATGTGACCACCCCCGATGGGCGGACCCTGATGATCCATCCCTGGGATCCCTCCATTATACAGGCGGTGGAAAAGGGTATCCGGGATTCCGATCTCGGCTTGAACCCCCAGAATGACGGTGAAAAGATCATTATCAATATTCCTCCCCTGACCGAAGAAAGACGAAAGGACCTCGTCAAAAATGTTCGTTCCGAAGCGGAGAATGCCCGGGTAAGCATCCGCAATGCCCGCCGGGAGGCGAATGATGCGCTCAAAAAGCAGCAGAAGGAGGGACTGTCCGAGGATGAGGCCAAGGAAGGAGAGAAAAAGGTCCAGGCCCTTACCGATGACCATATCGAAAAGGTCGACAACCTGGTCAACGCGAAGGAGGAGGATATCATGAACCACTGAGCGCTATAATGAACCGGCCACTTCTCTTGCGTGTCGGTCTTTTTGCGGCCATTGCCCTCGTGGCCGTTTACATTGGATACCGGGTTATCCTCCAGGGAAAAGAACTTCCTGTTTATTCCCCCTCCGAGCTTAATGAGGAGCTGGTCGACAGCACCCTTCAGGACCGGTCCCACGGTCATCGGATCGGGGATTTTGCTTTTGTGGATCAGACCGGAGATACCGTCACCCGTGATATTTTAAACGACCATATCGCGGTGGTCAACTTCTTTTTTACGACCTGCCGGAATATATGCCCCCGAATGAACGGACTGCTACAGGAAGTCGTTCAGGAATACCAAGGGGAGGACCGTGTTATATTCCTGTCCCATACGGTCGACCCCGAATACGATACAGTAGAAGTGCTTCAGGATTATGCAGAGGAACGAGATGCGGATCCGAAACACTGGAAATTTCTCACGGGAAGAAAAAAGGAGATCTACGAAATGGCTCGTCGGTCCTATTTTGTCGCTAAGACAGAAGGGGAAGGGGGGAAGAGTGACTTCATTCACACCGAGAATATCGTCCTCGTCGACCAAAAAGGCCGTCTCCGGGGTTTTTACGATGGTACCTCGGAAAAGGATATGGAGCGGTTATCCCGGGACATCGAAATCCTGCTTCGCTCCATTTGACGAGCAAAGACCGCCGCAGGGTCAGATCCAATGATTATCTTAGGAGAACGAAATGACTGGTGAAGAACGGACCATCCAGGAAATGGATGCGAGCATAGCGATCGATGGGAATATCCCTGAAGTAGGTTCTTCCAAAAGCATCCCGCATCGGCTCGGAGAAAAGCTCCTTTCACCACGGGTCCGGGATGCTTTGAACCTCCTCTCAAGGATCGGCCCCAAGCGGGCCTGGAATGTCCTTAAGGTCGTGGGCAGCTACTATGCGGCCAAAGTTACCCGTAAGCCCATCCAGTGGGGTATGCCCGTTAGTGTTTCCCTGGAACCTACGACCACCTGCAATTTGGGCTGCCCGGAATGCCCCAGTGGGTTGCGCCAGTTCAGCCGGCCCACCGGCAACCTGAAGCCCGATCTTTATAAAGAAGTGATCGATCAGCTCGCCCCGGAGACGAGCTACATGATCTTTTATTTTCAGGGTGAGCCCTTTATCAATCCCCGTTTTCTGGACATGGTGGAATATGCTTCGAAAAAAGGCCTCTATACGGCCACCTCCACCAATGCCCATTTTTTGCACGATAAACTGGCCAAAAAGGCTGTCGAATCGGGATTGGACCGCATGATCATCTCGATCGACGGTACCACACAGGAAACTTATGAATCCTATAGGCGGGGGGGGAGCTTGAAAAAGGTGATCGAAGGGACGAAAAACCTGATCGCATGGAAAAGGGCCCTTGGATCCTCCACTCCACACACCATCTTCCAGTTTCTCGTGGTGCGCCACAATGAACATCAAATGGAAGAGGTTCAGGAGTTGGCAGCGAAATTGGGCGTGGACGAGGTCCGTTTCAAAACGGCCCAGGTCTACGACTACGAAAACGGGAATGACCTTATCCCCACCAAAGAGAAATATTCCCGCTATAAACGAATGCCCGATGGGCGTTACCGGATCAAGAACAAATTGCGAAACCATTGCTGGAAACTCTGGCATTCCTGTGTGATCACCTGGGATGGCGGGGTCGTTCCGTGTTGCTTCGACAAGGATGCCAAATACCGGATGGGTGACCTTACTGAAACGGCATTTAAGGAACTTTGGAAAAACGGGGCCTATTCGACTTTTCGAGCATCCGTTCTGCGGTCCCGGAAAGAGATCGATATCTGCCAGAATTGCACCGAAGGATGCAAGGTTTGGGGTTGATCGTTATGCGGAAATGGGGAGTGACGGGACCACGAAAGGCTTTCCTCAGATCTCCCTGAACCGATGATCTTTGTCCATAATGGAACAAAGGCAGAACGATATCCCATAATAAGACCCCCTCTTCCAGCGTTTATCTACTTTTGTGTTCGATCATGATGTACCTGCGAGTGCTTTTATTAAGTAGCTTTCTGTTCCTGAATCTTTTCCCGATGGGAAAGGGACAGACACCCGTGGGGATCGGTCAGTGGCGTGACCATTTCAACTATCAACGCGTCCATTCTGTCCAGGACGCCGGGGATGCGGTCTATCTTGCCTCTTCCGTTGCCCTTGCCAAATACAACAAGGTGGATAACAGTTTGGAACGGCTGACAAAGGTCAACGCCCTTTCGGATGTCGGGATCAGCACCATACGCTACGACCATTCCACGGAGACCCTTGTCGTGGGGTACGATAACGGAAATCTTGACCTGATCAAGGGGTCTACCACCATCAACCTCCCGGCGATCCTGAACAGTGATATTTTCGGGGACAAGACCATCTACGGGATCACTTTTCACAACGGTGAAGCATGGCTATCCTGTGGATTCGGGATCGTGGTGGTGGATCTGGCCGGGGAACAGGTCCTTGACAGCTATTTCATTGGTCACAACAGCGCCCGTATCCGGATCAATGGGATCGCTTTCGACCCCCCGACCATCTATGCGGCCTCCGATTCGGGATTGTATCAGGCCAGCATGAACAGCCCCAACCTATCGGATTTCAATGAATGGGATCGAAGTGATTCCGTGCCCATCGAGAAGGGTCCTTACCGGCATGTGAGACAAGGCTCCGACCGCTTATACCTGCATTATGACGATGGTTCAAACGACACCCTTTATTACCGCAAGGATGGTTCATGGGGCACGGTTGAAACCTTGAACGGGGTGGAGATCAACTCCGTAGAGGTCAATAAGTCCCGGAATGAATTGATCGTGGCCCGCCAATACGCTGCCATTGTCTTCGATAGTTCCAACAAACAAAAAGTAAAGGTATTCAAGTACACCAGTACCGATCAGGCCCCACTCGTTAATCATGCCATTCGCCGAAAAGATGGCCCCATATGGATAGGGGACGAGCGAAATGGAATGGTCCGGGCTTTGGATTCCTGGACGAACAGGCGGATCTTTCCGAATGGTCCGGAATACAACTCCGTATCCCACATTGACATCAAAAAGGGTCGGGTTTGGGTCGCATCCGGAGCAGTACAAGGAAAAGGATGGCACAACCAATGGTTCAGTCGCGGGGTTTATTCTTTTAAAAAGGAGGAGTGGAATACGATCGATCGAGCCGACGATCCCCGCTTGGATACCCTTTCGGATATCGTAAAAGTGGCGGTCCATCCCGAAGACCCCGGCAAGGTAATGGCCAGTAGTTGGAGTAAAGGACTTCTTGAATTCAGGGATGGGGAACTGAAAAAAACTTATACCCACAAGAACAGTACCCTGGAGCAGAATACCGCATGGAATGGCTTTTATATTGCGGTGAGTGGACTGACCTACGATCCCGATGGGAACCTTTGGGTCGCCAATCCCTATCACAAGGAATCCCTGTCTGTGCTTACAAAAGAAGGGGATTGGATCGCTTACGATATGTCCCCGGCGATCGGGGATCAAAAGATCATGGATGACGTGATCGTGAACGAAGTGGGGCACAAGTGGATCAATCTCCCACGCAACGATGGCATACTGGTCTTTGACGACAATGGGACCCTTCGGGACCGGTCCGACGATCGCCTGAAGCGCTTGACAAAGGCCGATGGGAAGGGGGGATTACCGACCCAGGAGGTCCTTAGCCTGGTAGAGGATCAGGATCGTGAAATATGGATCGGGACAACCCAAGGGATTGCCGTGTTTTACTCCCCGAGCGATATATTCTCTGCCAACCCGACGGACGCTCAAAGGATCCTGATCGAGCAAGGCCCCAATACCGAGATCCTTTTCGAGACCGAGTCCATAACCGCCTTGACGGTCGATGGCGATGACCGAAAATGGGTGGGTACAAAGGGTTCTGGCGCTTTTCTCATGGGACCGGAAGGAATGGAGCAGATCCACCATTTCACAAAGAAGAATAGCCCACTCCCTTCCAATTCGATCAAGGATATAGCGGTGAATGGCGAGACCGGTGAGGTCTTTTTCGGGACCAATCAGGGTATCGTTTCCTACCGTGGGGAAGCGACCCGGGGTGTGGCCAGCGTTGATACGGTGAACGTATTCCCGAACCCTGTAAAACCCGGCTATACAGGCCCTGTCGCAATCAATGGCCTGGCCTGGGATTCCGATGTGAAGGTTACTGATATCAGTGGCAATTTGGTCGCTGAGCTACGAAGTAAAGGTGGACAGGCTACCTGGGATGGCCGGAACCGGTTCGGGGAACGGGTCTCCAGTGGGGTTTATTTGCTCTTTGCCACCAATCCGGACGGCACCCAGACCAAGGTTGGAAAGTTGGTCTTCATTAAGTAGAGGTTCTTTGTGCGGGCGTGAACCCAGGGGTAATGGCCCCTCCTTCGGATCGCTCTTCTTCTCATGCGAAGTTCTGGAAGCATTCGCTGATCACCCCTTTGGCATCTTCTTTTCCCTTTTCTTTGAAAGTCTTCCATACACAACCCAGCAAAGCGGCTCCGTAAAAACCTTTTTCCCCCAAGGTCCCGATGTTGTTCGGTGTTACACCGCCCAGACCGTACAGATGGAACCCCCTTTTTTGAGCGTTTTGAACGGCCGTTTCCTGGAATCCGGTCTCTTCGCTCCGTCCTTTTAGGGGGCCCTTGCTCAGGCTGTCAAAAAGGGGGCTTATAAAGACCCGGTCGATCCCACCAGGCAGGGAAAGGATCCGTTCCGGTTCATGTACTGAACAGCTCAGGACCTTCTGATTCTTAATGATCGGGGGGATCGCTCCTTCCACCCCCAGAGGGTTTCGCTTATTGAAGTGGATCCCTGCGACCGGGAAGCTCCGTGAGAGCTCCGGGTATTCGTGGATTACAGTGCGTTCCAAAAGGGTATTCGGAGAACGTTCCAGAAAATTCCGGTAATGTGCAATACCCCCTTCTGGCCTGCGCAAGTGGAAACCGATACCGAATTCTGCGACCAGATCGGTCAGAAATGAAAGCTCGCCCGGTAAGGGGTCGGGCCACGAAAAAAGAACGATCCGGGGTCGCATCGTCATTAGATACTCCTATCCGCCTTGAGTGGCCGTGATAATGGTTACCCGGTCGGCCTCTTTAAGCATGTCCCGGCTCCATTCCCCTTTGGGCACGACCTCATCGTTCACAGCCACCGCGATCCCTTCCTGCTTGCCGTAACCGAGCTTTTCCATGAGCTGCTCAAGGGTCAGGCCCGCTTCGATGTCTTTTTTTTCCTGGTTGATCGTGATCTCCATGAACGCTCGCTTTTGGGACCGACTCAGCCCTTTTCTGTGCTGGACCCTCCAAGGATCCTATTCAAAGGATGGAACCGTTTTGCCGAATCCCCTTCCTTCCTTTTTACAAAGATAAGGCCGGGATCGTTTTGAAACCCTTTCGATAAAATGGGGAACCCCGTGACGGGACCCCGGATCCTTATTATAATTGCCCTTTCGAATGCGCACGAAATTACGCTCCATATCAATGCTGGTCCTGTTGGGGGCACTCGTCCTCAGTTCCTGTGGAGACAAGAGCCGGGAAGAGCAAAAGGAGTCCAGCGACACGCCCAAGGGGGCCGATCGTAAAAAGCTTCAAAAGAAAGGGCGAAAAAAAGAAGCCCCTCCTTTCCGGGTCGGTGTTTGGCGGGGCGTCTTTAAGCTCAGTGATGAAGCGGAACTGCCATTTGTTTTTG
This sequence comes from uncultured Weeksellaceae bacterium, assembly GCA_964453635.1. Classification (GTDB taxonomy): domain Bacteria; phylum Bacteroidota; class Bacteroidia; order Flavobacteriales_D; family CAYVSK01; genus CAYVSK01. Next base: position 85,275 of record CAYVSK010000001.1, read on the forward strand.
CGCTTCAGGAGGGAAGGAACAGGCCCTACCTTTTCCGTCTACGGAACGCCGATGAACGGATCATGACCAATGAGATTACGATCGAAGGTGATTCCGTGATCATCGACATGCCCGTTTTTCAAAGTGAACTTCGCTTGAAAGCGGTTCAAGACACTTTATTGGAAGGGGTTTATATCGATAGTTCCCGGAACGGGGGATACAGGATTCCCTTTCGGGCTCGTCACGGTGTTCAAAAGCGCTTTTTCCAGGCAGCTTCAAAGCCGGAACCCGGAGACGTGGAGGGTCGGTGGGAGACCACCTTCGGCTTTCAGGACCCTGGAAAGGAGAATTATCCAGCTCTGGGGAAGTTCGACCAGGACGAGCAGGGTCGGGTATCGGGCACCTTTATGACCGAGACCGGCGATTATCGTTTCCTGGATGGGCGCATGAAGGGGGACAGCCTTTTCCTTTCCACCTTCGACGGGGCCCACCTCTTCCTTTTCGAGGCCGAATTGAAGGGGAACGATGTCCTTGAAGGCAAATTCTGGTCTGGGGACCATTGGTCGACCACCTGGCGGGCAGAGCGCAACCCGGACTTCAAATTGACGGATCCGGATTCCCTGACCCACCTCAAACCGGGCTATGAAAAAGTGGATTTTACCTTCCCCGACCTCGACAGCAATCTGGTCTCCCTTTCCGATGAACGCTTCGATGATAAGGCTGTGATCGTACAGGTGATGGGTTCCTGGTGTCCCAATTGCATGGACGAGACGCGCTACTACGCGGAACTCTACAAACGCTACAAGCACAAAGGCTTATCCATCGTGGCCCTTGCTTTTGAAAGGGCCGATAATTTCCAGGAACGAAAAAAGGTCCTGGAGGAGATGGTCCGGTCCTTTGACGTGGAATACACGGTCCTGATCGCAGGCCCGGCGGATAAGGAAGTCGCAGCTGAGGCCCTGCCCATGCTCAACCACGTCATTTCCTTCCCCACCTCCATCTTTATCGATAAGCAAGGGGATGTCCGCCGTATTCACACTGGCTTCCAGGGCCCCGGTACCGGCGATCCCTATGAGAAGTTCAAAGAGGAGACCGACAGTTTGGTGAAAGTGATGTTGAACGAATAAGCGCTGAATGTTACATAAGGTCCCTTCCAGCTTTGAGCTGGCACACACTTATTGATCCCAAATGGAACGAGGGGACAAAAAGGAATAAGCACAGCAATTGCTGTAAAGTTTCCGACTGAATTCCCCCGCCGGCACCCCGATAAGTGGATTGCTTTTAGGCGATGGGTTGTCCAATTTCGCTTATATGAAAGCGAAAAGAAAAGAAAATCGGGGTCTCCCCTTATATGGGTATGATCTGTGGCGTTACCTGGCCCTTTTGGCCTTTTCTATGGGGCTTTTCGCTGAAGGGAATACCCAGAACATCGGGATCAACGAGGACGGTTCCGATCCCCACTCCTCAGCGATCCTGCATTTAAAGTCGACCAACAAGGGTTTCCTGGTGCCCCGGTTATCCCTGGACAATGTGCGAACGGAAAGTCCGGTCTCGGATCCTGCCAGCGGGCTTCTGATCCACAATTCCGGTGGAACTGAACCGCCGGGTTTTTATTATTGGGATGAGAACAAAGGAAAGTGGAAGCGGCTCCTATCGGGATCTGACGATACCGGAGAATGGGAAACGGTAAACAACGGGGCAGGTATTGTGCCCACTGACCGGGATCATCGGGTGGGGATCGGGACCAGCGATCCTTCCCGGATGCTCGAAGTAAACGGGAATATCCAGCTATCGGGGGATGAACAATGGATCGGTGCGGGGTCGACGATCGAACGGATGGAACTGGATAAAAGCAGGGAACGTTTCGATTTCCGTGAAGTGGACCTCGAGCTCGACCCCGGCCAATGGTTCGGCACCGGCTCCACCCGGGAGCGGATTCATTTCAGCGAATCGGGGGAGTTCATATCCCTGCTTAGTGATGATGCCGATTTCAAAGTGGGTATAGAGACCCTTTCTCCCCGTCACGAGTTGGATGTATCGGGGTCTCTAGGGATCGAGGATACATTGCATCACAATGACGACCCGGATACGTATTTCCTTTTCAGAGGGGATGCCACCGAATTTTACGCGGGGGGAAAGAAAATGTTATCCATCAATGAAAATGAGGGGACCGTAGATATTTCCGGTGATGTAGAGATCAGTGGGGATGCCAATGTGACGGGTACCCTGAGCAAAGGGGGTGGCAGTTTTCGCATCGATCATCCCCTGGCGCCGAGGAAGAAATACCTCTATCATTCCTTTGTGGAAAGTGATCGGATGTTGAATATCTATAGCGGGACCGTGACCACGGATTCTGCCGGTCGTGCCACCATTGAACTTCCGCCTTATTTTGATAGGGCCAACAAGGATCCGCGCTATCAGTTGACCCCCGTGGGTCAAAGAGCTTCTCCTTGGGTCGCGCGAGAAGTAAGGGACAATGCCTTTGTTGTGCGGACCCGGGAACCCGGTGTTCAAGTGAGTTGGGAGGTGACCGCGGTCCGGGATGATGCATTTGCGCGTAAGCATCGGATAGAACCCGTTCAGATGAAAAAAGGGGAAGAACGGGGGGAGTTGCTCCATCCCGATGTCCCGGTAGAAGACAGTCATTCGGAATGATCTTTAATATGTATGGAGAGGGGCTAACCCTTTCCATCCGGGATCCGATCAATGACCTATCCTTTCGATCACGTTCGCTTTTCGGTTCAGGGTACGGTCTGATGTCAAATTTTTTAGGTGGATTTTGAAGCTTCCGTTTTCGCTCGGATCCAAGCTTCCTGTCAGAACAGCTCGATCAGATAGCCCACCGTGATCGCCACCATGAAGACCATGCCCACCCAGCTGATGGCACGGGTTATACGGCCTGGTTTTTGCTCCTCGGGCATATCTGGTCCAGTGATGACGATATAGTTCATGATCGCGAATATCGGTGCGAGAAGGAAGGAGAGGGTAGTGACGAAGTCAACCAGGGCGGTCATGCTGCTTAGATAGAAGAGGAGGATCACCATGGTGCCGGCGATGGTGAAGAGGATCCAGAACCAATACAAGGCTTGATCGCTCGCCTTTTCCTGGAGGATGGGAAAAAGAATCCGGGAAGTTGGCCGCAGGACGCGGGGATAAGCATCCAGAACGGTCAAAGTGGTGCTGAACATGGTGGTGAAGGCGGCCAGTGAGATGACCGGCCAGGTCCACTCCCCGAGTGTGGTGGTATAGAGGGCAATCAGTTGCTTCGAAAAGGCAAGCCCCTTTGAGGCGATCTCTTCACCGGTGCCGTACATGATGAGGGCTCCCAGGGTGAGGAAGCAAAGGGCCAGGAAGGTCGTGCCCCAGTAGCCCACGCGGAAATCGAACAAGGCCCCCTTCGTGGAGTGCGTTCCTTCATCCCGGTTCTTGGCAACGGACCAAACGGAATGCCAGACAGCGATGTCGAGTGGGGCGGGCATCCAGCCGATCAGGGCGATCAGGAAAGCGAGGTTGGACGCCGAGCTCCAGTCAAAACCCGTCATCAGCGAAGGATCCTTATCAAGGTTCGCAAAAGCGGCGAATACGACCGCAATGACCGTTGTAATGGTGAGGATGCTGATGATCACTTTGATCAGGCGGTCGAGCAGGTGATAGTGACCGATAACCAAAACGAGGAGGCATACAAGAAGAACGATCGCACTCCATTGCCATGGCACGAGGGGTATGCCGGTCAGGTTTCCCAGCAAACCCGCAGTCACAACGGTCACGGCGGCCTGGATCACGAAGATCGTGCCGAGTGTCATGATCAGGAACACGGCAATGGCCCAGCCGCCCAGTCGGCGGTAACCATCGATCAGGCTTTTGCCCGTAGCGGCGGCATATCGTGGACCGTATTCGAAAAAGGGGAACTTCAGGACATTGGCCAGGATCACTACCCAGACCAGGGAGAAACCGAAACCCGCCCCGGCACGGGTGGATTGAACGAGATGGGAGACCCCGATCGCAGCCGCCGCATAGAGCAAGCCTGGGCCAAGATGTTTGAGCATGCGGCGCTTCATATACCCTTTTTTCGGCAGGTTTAAAATGATCCCTCGATCTTCTTCAACGTTTTCGGGGAGACTGAAAAAAGATTTCCACCACCGATCCGGGATACTAAATT
>CAYVSK010000001.1:89422-101748 GCA_964453635.1 uncultured Weeksellaceae bacterium
AAAGAACCGGAATCCTTAGCGATCATCCGTGAAGATCCCGTTTCGATCCTTACCTTTAGGGTCGACGCGATCAATGGCTCATGGAAGAAACACATTTCAAAAGGCTCGAACGGGTCTACCGGGCGGCCCGTATCAACCAACGGCTCTTTGAAAACCCCGGCATAGAGGTGTCTAAAAGGCGGGCGGATATCAGCTTGGACGTTTCACCGCACTACTTCCATGGTATGGAGGCCGTCCATGGCTCTGTGCTCTTTAAATTGCTGGATGATGCGGCATTTTTTGCGGTGAACTCTGTGGTCCCGGATGTATTCGTGATAACGACCGCTTTTCAGGTTCATTTCGTGCGCCCGGTGACCGAAGGTTCCATGAAAGCAATAGGGGAACTGCGCTACATGACGCGTTCGCACATGGTGGCTGAAGCCACGGTCTTCAACGATCAGGGAAAGGAAGTCGCCTTTGGCACGGGGAGTTTCACAAAAAGCCGCTTCGCCATCGAAGAGGGAGAATAAGTATTTGGGCTTTTGACCCCCAATAGGGGGCTCGGGTGTCTGCTTCTCAGTACTCATTACTTATATTGACCGGGTGACTTTAAACAAGTTCTCAAATGCATGATGAACCAAATTCTGTTGGATGAAGGGAAGTCCTTACTTGCTCATGGCGCTTTTTCTATTGGCGAACAGCAGCATCCTGCAGGCTCAGCGGGAGTTCGGCCGGCGGGTCATGGATACCCTTTGTTCGCCGGAATACCACGGTAGGGGTTACGTGGAGAATGGCCACAAAAAAGCAGCGGATTACATCGCCTCGAAATTTGAGGATTGGGGGCTGAAAAGCTTTGGAAGGGATCATTTACAGCGCTTCAATGTGTCTGTAAACACCTTTCCGGGAGCAATGGAAGTGGCCCTCGACGGGGATACCCTCGACCCTGGAGCCGATTACATCGTCGATCCGGCCTCCGGAACGGCCCAGGGAACGTACGAGCTCTTTAGGGTAGACAGGGAGAATTTCGATGAAAAACTCCAGAGCGCCTATGCTACCCAGAACTTCTTCGAAGGAAAAGCGGCCCTTTTCGATCCACGTGGTTTTGGATCGAAGGATACCCTGAAGGAGTTCCTTAAGCTTCGCCATCTCGTGGCTAAGCGTTGTCCCGTGGTATTACTGGAATATGCGGACCTGAACTGGGGCGGAAGCCGGGAAGAACTTCCATATCCGGTCGTTCGGGTAAAAGCCGATTCCGGGCACCGCGCTTTTGATGAACTGAGTCTGAACATCGAGAACGAATTCCACGAGGACCTCGAGACCCAGAACGTTATCGGTTATGTCGAGGGGAAAACGTATCCGGACTCGTTCCTGGTAGTGGGGGGACATTACGACCATCTGGGGCGAATGGGGGCGGACACATACATGCCCGGGGCGAATGACAACGCCAGTGGAACGGCCATGATGCTCTATCTGGCCAGGCATTATGCGAAAAACCCGCATGAACTTTCGATCGCCTTCGTTGGGTTCGGGGCCGAAGAGATCGGACTCATGGGTTCCAAACACTTCGTGGAGAATTCTCCGATCCCCCTCGATCGCACCGCCTTCCTCCTGAACCTCGACATCCTTGGAAGTGGTGAGAAGGGGATCACCGTGGTGAATGGGAAGCTTCATGCCCGCTTTACGGACCGGCTGGATTCTATTAATAGGGCCCACGATTCCTTGTTGCCCCGTATCAAAAGACGGGGAAAAGCCAGGATTTCCGATCACCATTGGTTCACGGTAGAGGGGGTCCCGGCTTTCTTTATTTACACGCTCGGTGATGTCAAGGCTTACCACGACGTCCGGGACAAACCAGAGAATGTCCCGATCACGGCCTTTAACGAGTTGGCCGTATTGTTCCGTGAATTCCTGTCTACTTTTGCCGGGCACTGACCCCCGGCCCTTTATTGCAGATCCTTGACCTTGCCCGATAAAATCCCTTCCGATACCAGTATTCTCTACCTCGTTCCCACGCCGGTCGGGAATTTGGAGGACATGACCTATCGGGGGGTCCGGCTCCTTGGCGAAGTGGACACGATCCTGGCAGAGGATACGCGGGTTACCGGCAAGTTGCTGAAGCACTACGACATCGATGGAAATATGACCGCCTTCCACCAGTATAATGAGCACCAGAAGCTCCAGGGAGTCGTCGAGCGATTGAAGAACGGGGAACGGATGGCCCTTGTCAGTGATGCTGGAATGCCCGGTATTTCCGACCCGGGTTTTTTGCTGGTCCGGGAATGTCGGAAACAGGGTTTGGGGGTGGAGGTATTGCCGGGTCCCTCGGCCCTTCTTCCCGCGCTGGTGGCTTCTGGGCTTCCCTGTGAACGCTTTTGCTTCGAAGGTTTCCTTCCCCACAAAAAGGGACGAAAAAAGCGCCTGGACGCCCTTAAAGGGGAGGAGCGTACGATGCTCTTTTACGAATCCCCTTATCGGCTTAGCAAAACCCTGGCGGAATTGAAAGACCGTTTTGGTCCGGACCGTCCGGCTTCTGTGGTTCGCGAGCTTTCCAAGCTGCACGAAGAGGTCCGGGGGGATACCCTCGGGGACCTGTTGACGATCTATGGCCAGGAAAAGGCCCGGGGCGAGATCGTCTTGGTGGTGGCAGGAGATCGCTCAACGAAAACCCAAAATTCCCGATATTCATGAAAGCGCTTTTTCTCATTGAGAACCGGTCCGGAGTTGGAAAATTTGAGATGCGTGAAACAGAGACCCCGGAACCCGACGCTGGAAAGGTCCGCATTGCGGTGGAGGCCTCCGGCATTAATTTTGCGGATGTTATGGCGGGTCAGGGCCTTTACAGGGAGGCCCCGCCGAAACCCTGTGTTCTTGGTTATGAAGTGGTTGGACGGGTAGACGTTGTCGGTGGTGAAGGAAATGATGAGCTCCAGGGAAAACGGGTCGTTGCTTTTACCAAGTTCGGGGGATATGCTGAATACGTGGTGACCGATGCCCGGGCCCTTTCGGTCATTGATGAGGAACTCGATCCCGTAAAAGCCACCGCACTGGCAACGCAATATTGTACGGCTTGGTACGCTGCGGAGGAACTTATCGTTCTCCACGCCCAGGAAAATGTCCTCGTGCATGCCGCTTCTGGTGGCGTCGGGACCGCGCTTGTCCAAATGGCCAAAAGGAGGGGTTGTACCGTTCTCGGGACCACCGGTTCAGAGGAGAAGTTCGGAGAACTCCGCGAACGTGGTGTCGATCATCCCATGACCTATGAGGCCTACGATCGGGAGGCCCTTCGAGCATTGGAAGGGGAAAGGGTTGATGTGGCTTTTAATTCGATCGGAGGAAAGACCGTAAAAAGGGACATGAAATTGTGCGGTGCCGGGGGTCGGGTCCTGTGTTACGGGGGTGCGGAACGCTCGGGCAAAGGGGGTGGGATTCTCTCGACTGTCAAATTCCTGTGGGATATGGGGCTTTATCATCCCGTGGGCCTTTTGGCTCGCTCAAAATCCCTGCTCGGGGTAAACCTGCTCAAGCTGGCCAATTACAGACCCCAACTGATCGCGACGAGCCTCCAAAAGGTGGTCAGTCTCACTCGCGAGGGGGAATTAAGCCCGGTCGGAGATTCCTCTTTTCCGGCCGAAAAAGTTGAAGAGGCTCACGAGCGGTTGATGAGCCGGAAGAGTCGGGGAAAAGTGGCTCTTGTCTGGAAGTGAAGGGGTCTTGAACTTTAAGTTCATTCCATTGCACGATCGGAATAGAAGCGTGCCTTTCGGTCAAGATGCTCTATTCTATTCCTCATCCAGCTGGAGAACCGCGAGGAACGCTTGCTGCGGGATCTCGACGCTTCCCACCTGGCGCATCTTTTTCTTCCCTTTCTTTTGTTTCTCCAACAGTTTGCGTTTTCTGGAAACGTCCCCGCCGTAGCATTTGGCGGTCACATCCTTGCGGAGTGCTTTGATGGTCTCCCGGGCGATGACCTTCGAACCGATCGAGGCCTGAACGGGGATCTCGAATTGCTGCTGAGGGATCAGTTCTTTGAGCTTCTTGCACATCTTTCTTCCCAGGTCGTAAGCTTTGGACCGATGAACGAGGGCCGAAAGGGCATCGACCTTTTCCCGGTTCAATAAAATATCGAGCCGGATCAGGTCGGCTTCCCGGTAACCGGTCATTTCGTAATCAAAGGAGGCGTAGCCCCGGGAATAGGACTTGAGCTTGTCGTAGAAGTCGAAAACGACCTCGCCCATGGGCATTTCAAAAGAGAGCTCAACGCGGTCCGTGGTCAGGTAGACCTGGTTCTTGATCTCGCCCCGTTTTTCGATGCAGAGGTTCATGATCGGTCCCAGGAAGTCGCTTTTGGTGATCACCTGCCCCTTGATGAAGGGTTCTTTTACATGGTCCAGCTCATTGGCTGGTGGAAGGTCTGAGGGGTTGTGGACCTCGATCTCTTCTCCATCCTCGTTGTAGGCCAGGTAGGAAACATTGGGGACCGTCGTGATCACGTTGAGGCTATACTCCCTTTCGAGCCGTTCCTGGATGATCTCCATGTGGAGCATACCGAGAAATCCGCAGCGAAACCCGAAGCCCAGGGCGGATGAGGATTCCGGCTCAAAAACGAGGGAGGCATCATTGAGCTGAAGCTTTTCAAGGGAAGTCCGTAGTTCCTCGTACTCATCCGTGTCAACCGGATAGAGGCCTGCGAAGACCATGGGCTTGACGTCCTCGAAGCCCTTGATGGGTTCTGCGCAAGGTCGGTCCACATGGGTCAGGGTGTCCCCCACTTTGACCTCTTTGGCATCCTTGATGCCGGAGATGATATAACCCACGAAGCCAGTTCCGATTTCGTTGACCGGCATCGGCTCGAGGCCAAGGTAACCGATCTCCTCAGCGATGTATTCCCGGCCAGTGTTCACGAATTTGACGCGGTCCTTCTTCCGGATCTTCCCGTTCGTGATCCGGAAGTATCCCATGATGCCCCGATAAGGGTTATATACGGAATCGAATATCATGGCCTGGAGGGGTGCTGAGGGGTCACCCTCCGGGGCCGGAACATGGTCGATCAGGGCCTGGATCATCGTTTCCACGCCCATACCTGTTTTTCCACTGGCGTGGATCACTTCATCCTTGCCGCAACCGATCAAGTCAATGATCTGATCGCGGACCGTATCCCCGTAAGCGCTGTCCAGGTCCATCTTGTTGAGCACGGGAATGATCTCGAGGTCATGTTCGATGGCGAGGTAGAGATTGGAAATGCTTTGAGCCTCAACGCCCTGGGTGGCATCAACCACCAATAGCGCTCCTTCACAGGCAGCGATGGACCGGGATACTTCGTATGAGAAATCCACGTGCCCTGGCGTATCGATGAGGTTGAGGTAATAGCTGGTCTCACCTTTTTTGTATTTCATCTGGATGGCGTGGCTCTTGATCGTGATCCCTCGCTCGCGCTCCAGGTCCATGTCGTCCAGGGTCTGTTCCTGTAGGTCTTTCCCCTCGATCGAGCCGGTATATTCCAAAAGGCGGTCGGCAAGGGTGCTCTTGCCGTGATCGATGTGGGCGATGATGCAGAAATTACGAATCTCCTCCATAGGCGCAAAAGTAATCCATTTCCCCGATCCTTCCGGACTCCCCGTAGGGTCGGAAGCCTTTCTTCGGCCTTTATTCCATTCGATAGTGTCCTTGGGACCGGGCCACATATTTCCCGATCATGTCGAATTCGAGATTGACAGGATCCCCTTCTTTACGGAACTGGAGGTTGGTGTGTTCCATGGTGTGGGGGATAATGGCTGTTGAGAATGCCCCTGTTTCGGCTTCTACAATGGTCAGGCTGATCCCGTCGATGCAGATCGAGCCTTTGTTCATTGTGATGAAATCCTTGTGAACCGGGTGTTCGATAGAAAGGATCCAGCTACCATCGGCCTCGCTGATCCCTTTACAGATGCCCGTACAGTCCCCGTGGCCTTGAACGAAGTGGCCATCAAGCCGGTCCCCGATGCGTAAACTACGCTCCAGGTTCACTGGGTCCCCTTCTTTGAGTGCCCCGAGGTTGGTCTTCTCCAGGGTCTCCCCGATCACTTCGACCGTGTATCTTTCTTGCTCCGGGTCGGTATCAACAACGGTCAGGCAGATCCCGTTGTGAGCCACGCTTTGGTCAACTTGCAATTCAGGGGCGAAAGAAGCCCGGATGCCGAGCCGGAGATTGCTTCCCTTCCGCTCGGTGGAGACCACTTTTCCGACCGCTTCGATGATCCCTGTGAACATGCCGATGCTTCGCTTTCAAGGGTCCCGTTCATTCCCGTCATCAGCAGAGCGGAGAAGCTGTACCGATCCTTGTGACCGGCTTATCTCCGAGCCTTTTAGCCGGATGAACTCAACGTGGACGATGTAGTAATAAACGCCGGCGGGTACCAGCTTGCCGCTTTCCATATGGGTGCCGTCCCAATTGATGTTCGGTTCATTGGTCTCGTGGACGATCTGGCCCCAGCGGTTAAAGATCTTGATGTGGAGGGAATCCACGAACTTGTGGACGATGGGTTCGAGGAGGTCGTTGTTCCCGTCCCCGTTGGGAGTGAAGACGTTGGGCATTTCGAAGGCGGGACAATTGTCGGCACATTCGATATTGCTCTTCTCGCTCTCGTTGCCGACAGAATCCACAGCGGTCACGGCATAGCAGCCAGCGATCGATCCATTGTTGTCGTGGTCGAGGAGGGTGTCGGTGTGTGGGCTGTTCACCTCAATGACCTCCATCGCGCCGGAATCGGTGGGTCGGTAATGGATCCTGTAATGGTCCACATCATTCGCACAAGTGTTGTTGGGGTCGGTCCAGGTGAGTTCGTTGTTGATGTTGGGACAATCGGGGGTCAGTGATAGGACAGGGGGACATGGGGGGGTCCTGTCCTCGGGTCTGTCACAGGTCTTTTGGGAGAAATTGATCAGGGGTTCGGCAAATCCCGGGGCAGTATATCGTCCCTTGGTTTTCATGAAATAGCAGTACTGCTTCCCGTTCACCAAGCCGGTATCCGTATAGGAAGGCTCGGTGGTCAGGGCGATGGAGTCGTATTGAGCGCTGTCCGGGTGGAGGCGGTATACCACGAAGCTGTCATTCGTCCAGGGAACATTGGTCTCCAGTTCGAGTTCCAGTTCCTGGTCATCCGGGGTCAGGGTCAAAAAGGGAGTGGCCCCTGGATTGGTCCTGCCCACCAGGGTGGTATCGCTATAAAGTTCGATCACGTAGTTGTTCGCCCGGTTTTTGCTATCCAGGCCCTTGTCAACAAAGGTCGTATCGACCCTTGGGAGGGAGCTGTCCGAGGATGTGGTGCCGATCACCTGTTGCTCCCCTGAAAGTCCATCCCCCCTCAGGATGCGGTAATGATAGGGGCCTGGGAATCGATCGGTGGTATCGATCTCCGTAGGCATGGACCAACGGATGGTGTCCACGCCATTGTCCGTATCGGTCCTTCCCACGCTTGCGTGGGTGATCACGGGCACGTCCTTGATGAGACGGCCACAGAACTCAACGGAAGCGTAGCTCTCAGCACCGTCCGGGAAGCTGGCAACGACCATGTAACAATATCGGGTGCCGTGGGTGAGGCCATTGTCATCCACGTAGCTCGTATCGTTCAAGCCCATTGTGGAATCCAGGAGCGTGTATCCTGTATAATCCGGGACCCCCGTTTCACAATGGTCGGGAGAGAAACCGATGCTGTCTTCTCGGCGGTAGATCTTGTAGCTGGTGGCTTGCGTACAGATGCTTTTTTCCCATTCCAGTTCCATGGTGTTGCCGGCGGGACTTGCCTGGGGATTTTGGGGGGCTGGGGCGACCACCCGGATGTTCATGGTCTCGAAGTCCTGAAGGGCGACCTGTTTGTCATCCCGGACCCTGAAGGTCGCCTGATAAGGTCTTTTCCGTACATGGGCGCATTTGGTCGACCACTTGAAAGTGCCCGATACGTTACCCGGATTCGTGATACCGTGCGGGAATTGGGCGGGACTTTGGGCCACCTCGAAGGGACCGCCACTGCCCTTTAGGGTGATCTCATCGTTATCGGGGTCGGTTGCGGAGACCTGGAACTCGATATCGGTGCCGGCCTTCACGCAAGTATCGGGTAGGGGGTCCAGTTCAGGTGCCTCATTGTTGCACTGGCCTGTTGCGGTGATCTGCATATCGCGGACCACGGAGCCTACAAGGATCCCATTTCGGTACTCCTTGACCTTGATCGCGATATTGTATTCTCCTGCTACCTGGGGCGCGTCCCAGCAAAGTTCACCTGTGGCCGGATCGATCTCGAGGTCGTTGTTCGGTCCGGGTGAACAAAGGCCGCATTTGTCGGGTCGATCGTAGACGGGTATCGGTTCGCAATCCATTCCCCTGGGTGTAACAAGGGAATAATGCAGACTATCCCCGTCGGGATCGTAGGCACTGACATTGTGACAATAGATCTCATCCACGCAGGCCAGTTCGTTACAAGCCCCTTCCTTAAAACGGACCGAATTGTTGTGGCCTTCTGCAAATGGGCTTATGAAGAGTTCGGTCTGAATGCAAAAACTGCGGTTCACCGAACCCTGGATGTTGACCACATTGGCGTTCCGGTTCGGGTCCTCTACCGAAATGGTATAAGAACCGGGGCCTTTGTAGGTATGCTTCGTGGTGTAATAGTTGACCTGAGCGTCACCGTATACATTGATTATACTGTCCCGGTCGATGCTGTCGAGCCCCGTCCGGTCCCCGTAGTCGATCTCAAGGGTCGGCCGGTCCGCTGGCGCCGACGTCTTGGTACAGGTCGTTACCGTGATCTCATAGGTCAGATCGGCGATATGCCGGTATGTTATTTCACCAGCCCGATTGTGGGTCGCTCCTGCTTGAAAAGCCAAGAAGAAGGACCCGATCAGGACCCCGATCGTTAGGGATATACGCATGATCACACCAATATACGGCTTTATCTTGGATTCTAAAACAGGACGATCCCGATCCCAGGGGGTCTTTCGGTTTTCGTAACTTGGACCGCCCGTTATCGGATAAATGTAAACAATGAATCGCGTAAAGGACAACAACGGAACTTTTAAAGAATCCTTGTCGTGATGGGATCCTTTCTGACAAAATGAGCATGTACAGTGCAATAACTCCGCTTTCTGAAAGCGACCCTGTCGTGGTAGGGATCAGCATTGGCGATGCGAATGGGATCGGCCCGGAGATCATTCTCAAGACCTTTTCGGATCCCAGGATCTTTGAATATGTGACCCCCGTCCTCTATGGTAGCACTTCGGTCTTGTCTTTTTACAGGCGGAGCCTGGAGGGGTACGAGCTTCCGGTCCATCAGCTCGGAAAGGACGAGGACCCAAGCCCCGATGTTCTTAATCTTGTAGAGGTCGTGGAAGGAACGGTGGAAGTAGAGCCGGGACGGCCGACTCGGGTAGCGGGCGACCTGGCTGTAAGGTCGCTTGAGTTCGCTGTTGAAGCCGTAACAAAAGGTGAGGTGGAGGCGCTTGTCACGGCACCGATCAACAAGCATGCTGTCCGTGCCGCAGAATTTGACTTCCCCGGCCATACCGAGTTCCTGGCTTGGTATACAGGCGTGGATGATGTGCTCATGATGATGGTGGGAGAGAACTTGCGTGTGGGGGTGCTTACTGGTCATGTGCCTTTAAAGGCGGTCCCGGGCCTTTTGACCAGGGAATTGCTGCGCTCCAAACTGGCCCTTTTTCATGATGCCCTTTGCAGGGATCTCGGGCTTCGGGAGCCGCGTATTGCGGTCACTGGATTGAACCCCCATGCCGGTGAATCGGGAATGTTGGGAAGCGAAGAGGCGGATGTGATCATTCCGGTCATCGATGAAATAGCTGCTAGCGGGAAAGTTGTTCTCGGCCCCTATGCAGCTGACGGATTGTTCGGCTCCGACACGGTGAACAAATTCGATGGCATCTTGGCCATGTACCACGACCAGGGGCTGGCCCCTTTCAAAAGCCGCTCCTTTCATGAAGGAGTGAATTTTTCAGCCGGTCTGCCCATTATCAGGACCTCCCCCGATCACGGCACGGGATATGAGATCGCAGGGAGCGGAACGGCTTCGGAACGATCTTTCAGACAAGCGGTATTGCTCGCCCGGGACCTCTTCAAGCAACGAAGCCGGAAGGCCGATATCGGTGAAAATGACTGATGATCAATATATAAATGGAATGTGGTGATCTTTCTTTCTTGTCATAAATAGAAGGGGGGAAGCATTTCTGAGCTTTTGGGTTCAATTAGCCAAATTCGGGATTGTAGGGGGGAAGAGGCCGAATGTGTGATGGGTGAATTTTTTTACATTTGCGCTATCTTCTGCCCGAACTAACGGAATATGTTCCAGGAATTCACCATACCCCATGCTGGCTTGAAATTGGGCCATTATCAGTACGATTTCTTCATGGGGGATGCCTTCTTTAAGACCTTTGTGGATTCGGAGTTTGATAAGGGTCGTGTACAAGGGCGTCTGGAACTTGAGAAAAAAAGCAACATGCTCGACATGTTCTTTACGGTGAAAGGCGAGGTCGAGGTTTTGTGTGATCGTTGCAGCCATTTGTTCGATCAGTGGATCGATCAGCGTTCCAGGTTGATCGTACAATTCGGAGAAGACCATCAGGAAAGGGATGAAGAAGTGGTGGTCATCCCTTATGGACAGCACGAGATCAATGTTGCACAATATTTTTACGAGTTCATCAATCTCGCCGTTCCCCTTCGCCGGGTCCATCCTGAGCGGGAATGTGATGTGCAGACCATTGATCGTCTCAATGAGATATCTACCGATAAGGAGGAGAACAATATCCCGGGTATCGATCCCAGGTGGGAAAAACTTAGGGGCCTGGGTAGTGAAGGCCCGGCCTGAACCAAGTAAAGAAGATCAGACATGGCACACCCGAAAAGGAAGCAATCCAAAACACGCCGCGACAAGAGAAGGACACATTATAAAGCCCAGAAGCCCAACATTTCCTATTGCCCGACCACTGGGGAGCCCCATTTGTCCCACCGGGCTTACTGGTACGAAGGAAAGCTTTATTACCGGGGCCGTGTGCTCGTGGATACGGAGCCCGAGGCCTGAACGCCGGAAGGATCGGTAAAGGAAAATGAAGATCATCGGGATAAGGGGAATGGAAACTCGATGATCCCGATAAGAACGGGTGTTTTTCTATGAGGATCGGTCTGGATACCATGGGGGGTGACAACGCCCCTGGTGCTACGGTAGAGGGGGCTGTTCGGGCAAAGAAGGAACAGGAGGACAGTATTGATATGGTCTTGCTGGGGGATGAAGGTTTGATCCGTGAGGCCATTCAAGAACACGGAGGTGATCCACAAGCTTTTGACCTTCAACATAGCTCCGAGGTGATCACCATGGGGGACAACCCCACGAAAACGCTCCGGAAAAAGACGGATTCCAGCATCGTAAAGGGGTTGGATATGCTTCAGAAGGGGGATATCCACGGGTTTTCCGGTGTGGGGAACACGGGGGCGATGCTGGTCGGAGCGCTTTATAGTGTGAAAGGGGTCGAAGGCGTTTTAAGGCCTTCCATCACTTCTATTTTGCCCAAAGAGAACGGAGATTTTGGTGTGATCCTCGATGTGGGCAGCAATCCCGACTGCAAACCGGACGTGCTCTATCAGTTCGGGATCCTTGGTTCCATATTCGCAGAACATGTTTATGGGATCGAGGATCCACGGGTCAGCCTCCTGAACATCGGGGAAGAGGATAAAAAGGGAAGTCTGGCCACCCAGGAGGCCCATTCTCTTATGAAGGATACCGGGGATTTCAGATTCCTCGGGAATATCGAAGGGCGTGACCTTTTTTCGGACAAGGCGGATGTGGTCGTTTGTGATGGTTTTACAGGAAATGTGGTCATCAAGGAGGCCGAGGCTTTCTACAAGATGATCAAGGAAAAGGGGTTCTCCGATGATTACTTCGATCGCTTCAATTATGAACTGTATGGTGGTACGCCCGTTCTCGGCATCAATTCCAATGTTGTCATCGGCCACGGAATATCCAATTCCAATGCCATCCATAACATGATAAAATTGACCAAAGAGGTCGTAGAAGCCGACCTGCCATCCAGAATAAAAAAGGCGTTCAAATAATGGGGGGCAACAGGGCCGCGATCACCAGTGTTGGGGGATATGTGCCGGAGGAGCGGCTGACCAACAAGGACCTCGAAAAGATCGTGGATACCACGGATGAGTGGATCACGGCCCGAACGGGGATCTCGGAACGCCGTATACTGAAAGACGATTCGGGCACCTCTGAAATGGCCGTTAAAGCGGCCAAAGTGGCCCTGGATAAACGGGGGATCGGGCCTGAAGAGATCGATCTGGTGATCTGTGCCACCGTGACCCCCGACCA
>CAYVSK010000002.1:0-34126 GCA_964453635.1 uncultured Weeksellaceae bacterium
TCGCCCATAGCCGCTGCCTCGTGCCAATGGTCCAACCGGTTATCGATCGCTTTGCGAGCGGATCTCGTTTCGATCTCGGATGAGTTGCAAGCGAAGAAAGCAAGGCAAAGAAGGATCGAAAGGTAGTGATGCATTGTTCTGATCTTTTAAAGTAAAATGAAATCAGGTTTTTGTGATATTATGGAAACGATTTGTAACAAAATCGTTTCTTGCGTTTATATTTGCCTACCTTTTTTATGAGGACCAAGACCCATCCCTGGATCGTAGAGCAGGCCATGAGCCTCTTCATGGAGTCTGGCGTAAGGAGTGTGACAATGGACGATGTCGCTTCCCATCTCAGGATGTCCAAGAAAACCATTTACGCGTATTTTCCCAAAAAGGATGACCTGATCCGGGAAGTAATGACCCTCACCTGTGACCAGGAAAGAATGCATGTGGAAGCCATTCAGGAACGTGGGCTCAATGCGATCGAAGAGAAATTCGAGATCGGTCACCATGTGATCCGAAGGCTTCAGCAGATCCACCCGTCCATCCATTACGATCTGCGCAAATATTACCCCGATGGCTGGCAGGTATTCCAGGACCACAAAGAGGATTTCATAAGGGACCGCTGTATTCGTAACAACATTGAAAAGGGGATGAATGAAGGGCTCTACCGGCACAATATCGATGCGGATGTGATCAGCCGTCTATACATTGAGCGTATTGACATGGTATTTGACCCCGCCATTTTCCCAACGGAGCATTTTACTTTTTCCGGGGTTTACATGGAGCTTTTCAAGTATCACATCCGGGGGATCGCGAGCGAAAAGGGGTTAGCGGTCTTGAATGAGAAATTGAACCAGGATCATCTGTTCAGAAATGATTAAACAACGCACGACCACCCTCTTTTTTTCGATGATCATCGCTTTGTCCACTTTATATGGGCAAAGTGATGAAGGGGAAAAGGCGGTCTCTCTATCACAAGCCCGGGATTATGCTTCAAAGAACGCCTATGCCGTCCAAAAGGCCGTACGGGAACTCGAAATGGCGGAAGAAGAGATCTGGTCTACAACAGCCCGCGGTCTTCCCCAGATCGAAGCGCGAGCCACTTATCAGGATTACCTCAAACGACCCGTGAACCTGATCCCAGCCGAATTTTTCGGCGGGGAGCCGGGGACTTTCACTGAAGTAAAGTTCGGATCTCAACACAATCTGGATATCGAGGGCCAGGTCTCTCAGTTGATCTTCGACGGTTCCTACATCGTGGGTATCCAAGCCTCAAAAACGGTGCGTATGTTCCGGGACCAGCGGTTGGAGAAGGCGAAAAGGGAAGCCCGGGACCGCGCTTCCGAGGCTTACTACAGGGCACTCGTGGCCAAGCGCAATCATGCGATCCTGCGGGATATTCTGGGCAACTTCCGCGAGCGCTTTGAAGAGACCAGCGCCATGTACGAGGAAGGGCTCACGGAGGAACAGCAGAAGGATCAGATCGAGCTGAACGTCCTCTCCCTTGAGAACAGGGTTTCCTCGGCAAGGAGAAACCTCGACATGATCAAGGACAACCTGAAACTGGCCATGGGGATGCCCTTGAAAAAGAAGATCGCATTGAGCGACAGCCTCGAGGTCCTGTGGGAGAACGTGGACCCGCAGGCTTTGGCGGAAAAGGAATTCACCCCTGAACAACACATCGATCATCGCATGGCGGAAACACAGGTCGCGCTCAAGGAACTTCAGGTGAAACGGCAAAAGACCAGTTTCCTTCCCCGACTGAACGGATTCCTGACGCATCGGGAAAATGCCCAGCGGGCGGAATTCAATTTTCTGGACGGGAACAAGGACTGGTTCCCCTCCACGATCCTCGGTGTCAACCTGACCATTCCGGTCTTTCAGAGTGGTAAGCGGATCGCGGACGTTAAAAAGGCCAAGCTGGATGCAAGAAAGGCGCGTACCCAGAAGCGGGAAACGGCTCAACAACTTCGTTTACGGGTGGAACGGGCCCGGAACGATTACATCGATGCCCGCGAGCGGCTGGAAAATGACGAAAAGAGTCTTCAATTGGCCCGCGACATCATGAACAAGACTCTGAGCAAACACCGCGAGGGGATCGCTTCCAGCCTTGAGCTCACCCAGGTCAAGGATCAGCTTCTGCAAAGCCAGCAAACCTATATCAATACCCTCCGGGCGGTCCTCCAGGCCCATTCGGACCTGAAAAAGGCCCTCGCCGGACAGTGAAAATATGGATATGAAGCGAATGCATCATCCCTTAAAAGATCGCCGATTCCTTGGTCCGCTCATTGGAACCTTTATGACGGGGCTCCTGGTCATCAGTGGGTGTAGTGTCAAGCAGGAAAAGGACCCGGAGGTCATGCTCAAGGAGAAGAAAGGTGAAATGTCCCGCTTGAAGGAAGAGATCGCCGAACTGAAGGAGAAAGTCGAGCGCTCTGATACCGCATCTACCAAGGAAAGGGGTACGCTTGTGGAGCTTCAGGAGCTAACACCCCGAACTTTCGTGCACAGTTTTCGGATCAGTGGCACCGTGGAAGCTGAGAATGCCGTTGTCGTATCCCCGGAGAGTCAGGGTAACATTAAAGAGATCCACGTGGAGGAAGGCGACAGAATCGAAAAAGGAGCCCTTATGGGCAAGCTGAACACAGCCGGGATCCGGGAACAAATGGAAGAGGTCCGCACCAAGCTTTCTCACGCAAAGACGGTTTTTGAGCGGAAACGCAGGCTGTGGAAGGAAAAAGGGATCGGTTCCGAGATCGATTACCTGAACGCCAAGAACAACAAGGAGTCTTTAGAGGCCAGACTGGCCTCCCTTCGTAAGCAGTTGGATATGTCGCGGATCAGCTCCCCGGTCTCCGGGATCGTTGACAAGGTGCGCGTCAAAAAGGGGCAATTCTCAGGGCCCGGCCAGCCCTTTGCCGAGGTCGTGAACCTGGATCGCCTCTCCATCGAAGCGGATGTGCCGGAAAAGTATCTGCCCCGGGTCCAGGAGGGAGATACTGTGGCCCTTTTCTTTCCCTCTCTTGGGATCCGGAAGAGAACACCGATCCGTCACGTTGGCAACCGGATCGATCCCCGGAACCGGACGGCCACCATTCACCTCGAGATCGACAACGACCCTGAATGGACCATCAAGGCGAACGCCCTGGCGGAGATCCGCGTCCGGGACCGGGTGATCGACAGTACGCACGTCATACCATCCCGGATCATCAGGAACGACCTCGAGGGGGATTTCATTTACACCACGAAAAGGACCGACGGAGGAGACTTGGTGGCACGGAAAAGCTATATCAAGACGGGCATGAGCCAGAACAACAAGACCCGTATCCGGTCCGGATTGAAGACCGGGGACCGGGTCGTGGTCAAGGGTTACGATGACCTCGTCGATATGGCACCGATCCGGGAAAAATAAGGTAAGGATCCATGGCTGAGGAGGAGTCCAAACAAAGCGAGCGGGTTTTCAGGCCGACGACCGGGGCCCTCAGGAATCGCACGAGCGTTTTTATACTGGCCATTTTGGTCGCTGTCATGGGTTTCATGGGGTATCTCCGGACGCCCAAAGCCCTTTTCCCTGACATCACCATTCCCACCATCTATGTTAGCACCCCCTATCCCGGGAATTCGCCCGTAGACATTGAGAATCTGATCACACGGCCCATCGAGAAGGAGATCGATCAGATCGACGGTGTGAATGAACTCAGCTCCACCTCCGCGCAGGATTTTTCCGCCATAGTTGTCGAGTTCGGTACTGCCCAGGACGTTGAACAGGCCCTCATGGATGTGAAAGATGCCGTGGACCGGGCGGAGAGTGAGCTCCCTTCCGATCTGAAAGAGGAGCCCAGTGTCCAGGAGATCGATTTCAGTGAATTCCCCATCCTCAATATCAACCTCAGCGGGGATTTCAGCATGAACGATCTCAAGAATTTCGCTGAAGACCTCGAGGACGATATCGAACCCCTGAAAGAAATATCGAAGGTTGAGATCAAGGGAACTTTGGACCGGGAGATCAAGATCAATGTTGACCTCCCCGCGATGGTGCGGAATGAGGTGACCTTTCGGGATATTGAACAGGCTGTTTCCAACGAGAACCTGAACATGTCGGGGGGTGATATCGAGACGGGCCGAAGCAGGCGGACCGTTCGAATAGAGGGGGAATTCGAGGACCCCACAAAGATCCGGGACCTGATCGTGAAACGGAAACAGGGAAAGGTCATTTACCTCCGGGATATAGCTGAGGTCAAGGACGGTTACAAGGACCGTGACAGTTATGCTCGCCTGAACGGGGAGCCCGTGGTGTCCTTGGACGTGATCAAAAAGAGCGGGGAAAACCTTCTGGCTGCCACCAACAAGATCAATAAAAAACTCGACAACGCGCGGGCGGCTTATCTTCCTGAAAGGTTGAATGTCACCCTCACCAACGACCAGTCCGAACAGACCCGGGCGCAGATCAGCAACCTCGAGAACAGCATCATATCGGGTGTGATCCTCGTGGTCCTCGTGCTCCTCTTCTTCCTGGGAGGGCGAAACGCCTGGTTCGTGGGTTTGGCCATTCCCCTTTCCATGTTCCTTTCCTTCCTGGTCCTCTCCCTGATGGGCACGACCATGAATCTGGTGGTCCTCTTTTCTCTGATCCTGGCCCTGGGGATGCTGGTGGACAATGCCATTGTTGTGGTGGAGAATATTTACAGGCATTACAATGACCGGGGCAGGAGTGCTTATGATGCAGCCAGGATCGGAACGGGGGAAATAGCCATGCCCATCATTTCCTCTACGGCCACAACCCTTGCCGCTTTTTTTCCACTCCTTTTCTGGGATGATATCATGGGGGAGTTCATGTATTATCTCCCATTTACCCTGATCGTGGTATTGACCTCATCGCTTTTTGTGGCCCTGATCATCAATCCGGTCGTGGCGCGCACCTTTATTCAGCGGGGTGCGGATTCCTCCAGGGGGGATGATCGACGAAGCTGGATGGCAAGCAGTATCGGATTGCTTGCGGCGCTGATCCTTTACTTGTCGGGCTTGAATGCCCTTGGGGCCTTTGTGCTCATCGTTGCTTTGCTGATCCTTGTGAATCACTACGGGCTTCAGCCTCTCTCCCTGTGGTTCCAGCGGAGCTTTCTGCCTTTTCTTGAAAGGATCTATAAGGCCACCCTGCGTTTTGCCCTGCGAAGCTTCAACCCTTATCTTTTTCTCGTGGGCACCTTTGGCCTTCTTGTCTTTGCGTTGGTCCTTTATTTCGGGAGCGATCCCAAGCGGGAGCTCTTTCCTGTCAATCAACCCAAGTACATCAACGTCTTCGCCGAGACGCCAGTGGGTTCTGATATTGCTTATACCGATTCCATTGCGGGTGTCATAGAGAAGGATATTGAACGGATCCTGGCTTCAGATACGGATATCGTGGAATCGATCGTGGCCAACGTTGGGCGGGGAACCCAGGATCCCAGTGGTGGCCCTGAATCCAACATGGGTGGGGGCAGCAACCCGAACAAGGCACGGATCACTGTGAACTTTGTGAAATATGAAGAACGGGGTGGCAAGAACACCCGGGACATCATGAAAAGAATGACCCGTGAACTTGTTGAGACCCCGGGGGTCCGGACTTCGGTGAAAAAAAACCAGGAAGGCCCTCCTGTGGGTAAGCCTGTGAATATTGAGGTGAGCGGTCGCGAGATCGATACTTTGCTCAAGCTGGTCCAGCGTATGGAGCAGCGTATCAAGGAGGCCAATATTCCGGGTATCGAGGAGCTAAAGACCGATGTGGAGACCGGAAAGCCCGAATACAGGGTCAATATCGACCGTGAAAAGGCGCGGCGTTACGGCGTTTCAACGGGCCAGGTAGGGAATGCGTTAAGAACGGCCCTTTTCGGCAAGGAGGTGTCCAAGTACAAGGAAGGCAAGGACGATCATCCTATCCAACTTCGGCTTCAAAAAGAATACCGCAACGACATCACCGATCTCATGAACCAACGGATCACGTTCCGGGATCAGACGGCTGGCGGACGGATCGTCCAGGTCCCTGTCTCCACGGTGGCCGAAGCAGGGATGAACACCACCTACGGGTCCATCAAGCGCAAGGGCCTCGAACGGGTGATCACTATCTCCTCCAACGTGATCGAAGGCTACAACGCCACCCGGATCAACAAGCGGATCGATCAGGTCCTTGCCCGAATGGATCTACCAACGGGATATACTTACAGGTTCACGGGTGAACAAGAGGAACAACGGGAGACCATGGCCTTCCTCATGCAGGCCATGATGATCGCCGTGGCGCTCATTACCATTATCCTGGTCTCCCAGTTCAACTCCATATTCAAACCGATCATCATCATCCTTTCGGTCCTGTTTAGCACCATCGGTGTCTTTCTGGGGCTGGCCATTTTTGATATGGATTTTATCGTGATGATGACAGGTATCGGCATTGTTTCCCTTGCGGGGATCGTGGTGAACAATGCCATTGTTCTGATCGATTACATCGACCTCGTCCGTGCACGGAAAAAAGCGGAAAAAGGGGCTTCTCTGAACGTACGGGAGACGATAGAAGCCATCGTGGAAGGCGGGAACGTTCGTCTCCGCCCCGTCCTCCTGACGGCCATCACCACCATCCTCGGGCTTCTTCCGCTGGCCACGGCCATGAACATTGATTTTTACGGACTTTTGGCGAACTGGGATCCCAATATCTACTTTGGCGGTGACAACGCCAACTTCTGGGGCCCCATGGCCTGGACCGTGATCTTCGGGCTTGCCTTTGCGACCTTCTTGACGCTCGTCATGGTGCCTGTGATGTATCTGATCTTCGATCGCTTGCAGCGCGGTGTTTCCAGGCTTATCGGTATGCGCGATGAAGAGGAGGAGCAGCCTGGTGACGTCGTTGATGATCGGTGAAGGGTGCAGGTGGGATAGTGGGCAGGTAGGTGGGTGAGACCGATCGCACCTGCCCCAGGAAAAGGGCATATTTCGCCCTATTCATACTCTTCAGGGCATCCCGTTTTTTGCCCCATCCCCACCATCGTTTCGTTCCGTCTAAGAAACGCGATATTCCGTGATCTCGAACAATGTTCAACCCCACAATAGGAAATATATAATTTTCACTGTGTTTTTACTGTGAAAAATATATATTTCTTTCCAAATTCTGCGATCGGCCCCCAAACTAGTATGGATCGTCCCCAAATTATACGGGATCACGATCTTGGTGGCGACACAAAAGGAGCTGTCCCATTATGGCGATTCCTCCCCTCATGAGGGTCTTTTTTGCCCTGTGCTTGATCATCCCCTCCTTTGTTGGTTTCGGACAGAGCCGTGTTGAGGGAAAGGTTTACGATGCGGCCTCCGGAAAACCCCTGGCCTTTGTGAACGTTGCCGTTCCCGGGCGTGCCGAAGGGACCTCCACGGACATCGACGGCCGTTTTGAGCTGATCGTCCCCCCGGAAGCGGATTCCCTATCCTTCTCTTACGTGGGATATGCGCGGCAGGTCCGAAAGATACCGAAAAAGGGGGAGCTCACCGTTGAAATGGAGAAGGAGGCCCGGGAACTGCAGGCGGTGAACGTGACCCCGGGCGAGAACCCGGCCCACCGGATCCTTCGCAAAGCCATTGCCAATCGAAAGACCAATAACCCGCTTGCCCTCGACTCCTTCGCGTTCACCACGTACAACAAGTTCATTTATTCCCCGCACCAGGAACTGCTCGATTCTCTCTATGCCCAGACTAAGGATACCACCGGGGTTGAAGCGTTCCTGGAGGATCATCACTTGATGCTCCTGGAATCTCTCACCAAACGGACCCGCCTTGGGAAGGGAAGCGATCATGAGGAAGTTCTCGCTACTCGTGTGTCGGGCCTGAAAAAACCCCATTTCTCCGCACTGGCCACGGACTTGCAACCCTTCACTTTCTACGATCCTTATGTGGAGCTCATGGACAAGGCCTACCGAAACCCCATCGGTCCGAACGGCATCGACAAGTACCTTTTTGTGCTGGAGGACACGACCGTGCACCCCAGTGGCGATTCCACTTTCATGATCGCTTTCGAGCCCAGAAGCGGGACCGTGTTCAACGGAATGGAAGGAGTTCTGGCCATCCATTCGGATGGTTTCGCCATTCGGAATGTTACCGCTGAACCGCACCGATCGGGCATGAATCGGATCCGTATACGCCAGCAGTACGAACGTCGCGAAGGCCAGTGGTTCCCCGAACAGCTGAGCTTCGAGACCCACTTTTCCGAACTCGGCATGGTAATCCAGGGGAAGAGCTACATCCGAAATGTCACTTTCGATCCTTCTGGAAAAGGGGAGTTGGCCAGGGGGCTTCGTCTCAGCCTTTCGAAAGAAGCTACGGAGAATGTCGAGAAGAAGCTCCGGAAAGCCCGGGTGGATTCCCTTACGCCACGCGACCGGAAGACGTATCACGACCTTGACAGCATCGGGAATGAGATGAACCTGGATGCTACTTTGCGGCGCTACCGGGCCTTGCAATGGGGGAACCTTGCCTTTGGGCCCCTGGACGTTCCTCTCCGGCAGGTCTATCGCTACAACCCCTTCGAAGGCCATCGCCTCGGCCTGGGGTTTAGGACCAACCAACGCTTTTGGGAGCGTTTCTGGTTAAGTGGTTACGGGGCATACGGGACGCGCGATGAACGGATCAAATACGGGTCCGGCGTGGGGATCCAACTCCTCGATCAGGACCGCCTGAGTTTTGCCCTGAATTACCGGGAGGACCTTTCGGAGCCGGGTCGGCATTCCTTCTATAGGACCCAACAGGAAAAGGGGCTTTCAGGGCGATTCCGCGATTACATGGCGGAACGGATGAATGCTGTGACGAGCTACCGGGTGGCGTTCAGGGGTCGTCCTTTTCCTTATACACAGGGAGAATTGTACGGTAAGGTACTGGATGAACGCGTTTTGGGGGATTACCGGTATGCGGTCCTGGGCGAAGGGGTCACTGCCTTGTTCGATCGTTATCGTTTTGTGGAGACCGGCCTGCGCCTGCGTTACTCGGCCCGGGAGAATTGGGCGCTCCAAAGGGGGCGGCGGATCTCTATGGGAACACCCATGCCCATCCTTAAAGGAAACCTGGCCCGGGGATGGAGCGACGTGCTGAATGGGGATCACCGGTATTGGCGGGGCCGTTTGAGCATCACACACGAGTTTCGGTTGCCTGGATGGGGAAAATTCGACATCAAGGCAGAAGCAGGTCGTGTGACAGGTCGGGTCCCGGCATCGCAGCTTTTCTTCGGGCGCGGCGGGTCGAGCCCGGAATTCCCCCTCCTCGCTCCACGGGCCTTCCAGACCATGGAGGTCTATGAGTTCCTGTCGGACCGTTATGCTTTTTTCTTTCTCGACCACGAATTGGGGGAGCTTCCTCTGGTGGGGGACCGGGTGCGCCCTACCTTTACGCTCCGGCACGGTCTCGGTGTCGGGGCACTCGATGATCCGGAGCGGCATCAGCGGATCACTTTCAAGACGATGGAAGCCGGTTATTTCGAGTCCGGCCTCACGATCGGGAATATCTACCGTTTGCGCTACGCCGGTATCGCTTATCTCGGGATCGGCGGTGGGCTTTTCTATCGCTATGGCCCGTATCAACGACCTCAGTGGAGTGAAAATCTCGCCTGGAAGATCCGATTGGATCTGAGTTTGTGATCAGCTTACCCGGTGTATGCTTATAACGCCGGTAGGGATGAATGAAAAAAGAATACACCGGGGTTTTATGTTCCTTCTTAAGGGGTGTAATGGAACCTGGCCTCCCCTTTCCTTTTCCCAGCTTCCGGCACTTTTGAACCTTGCCTTTCATCAAGCTATGGGACCGCTCTTCAAAGCCCTTCGGGAAAAGTCTTAAGAAATCATACATTTGCTTCACCTTTTGAAAATCAAAAAGTATGATGCGGATAACCTTTACAGCACTTGCCCTCTTTCTTTTCACGGGGCTCACTTTCGGCCAGAACAAAATTGAATACACCGAGTTCGACCTCGATAACGGTCTGCACGTGATCCTTCACGAAGACCATTCGACCCCCATTGTGGCCGTGAACGTGATGTATCACGTAGGATCCAAGAACGAGGATACAAAGCTTACGGGCATGGCCCATTTTTTCGAACACCTGATGTTCGAGGGGTCCAAGCATATCGATCGGGGGGAGTTCTCCGAATACGTTGAGAACGCCGGTGGTGTTCTGAACGCCAGTACGACCAATGACCGCACTTCCTATTTCGAAGTGCTTCCCTCCAATCAGCTCGAACTTGGCCTTTGGCTGGAGTCTGAACGGATGATGCACGCCAAGATCAACAAGAAAGGCATCGAGACCCAGCGCGAAGTGGTCAAGGAGGAGAAGCGCCAGCGTTACGACAACCAGCCTTACGGCAAGATCCTCCCGTCCATAATGGAGCAGGCTTATAACAAGCATCCCTATCGGTGGACTACGATCGGTTCGATGGAGCACCTCAATTCAGCGGAAAAAGAAGATTTTCTCGATTTCTACGATACCTTTTACGTCCCCAACAATGCCGTTCTCTCCATTGCGGGGGACATTGATGTGGAGGAGACCAGGAAACTGGTGAAACAATATTTCGGGCCCATCGAAAAGGGCGACAAGGAGATCCCACGCCCAGACGTGAAGGAACCGAAACAGACCGAAGAACGCCGCGATACGGTCCGTGAGGATGTGCAGTTGCCGGCCCTCGTCATGGCCTATAAAACGCCTGCATTGGGAGCAGAGGAATCCTATCCCGTGGATATGCTTTCGCGGATCATGACCCGCGGTCAAAGCTCAAGGATCTACAAGCGTTTGGTGGACCAGGACGAGTTGGCCGTTCAGGCTTCTGCTTTTCCCTTTCCTTTGGAAGATCCCGGTGTGACCCTTTTCTTTGGGATCGCTCAGAAAGGGGTGCCGCTTGAGGAGATGGAGGCTGCTGTGAACGAGGAATTTCAGAAGGTATTGGAAGAAGGAGTAACGGACAAGGAATTGGAAAAGGCGAAGAACCAGGTGGAGAGTGAGTTTGTCTCCCAAAATTCCACCGTCCGTGGAATCGCGTCCAATCTTTCCAAGTATTACATGCTTTACGGAAATACGGAACTGATCAACACCGAAAAGGAGCGCTACATGAATGTGACCAAGGAGGATATCCAAGAGGCAGCCAAGAAGTATTTCCGCGAGTCCAACCGTTCAGTGCTGTACTATCTGCCCAAGGCGAAATGATCGTACGCTGGCCGGAAAAAGCTGTTCCCAGTATTCATGAGTCCTGAATAAATACGAAATGTTCACTTCAATTCCCGATAAGATGAAACGCCAAGCTTTGCACGTACTCTTCGTGCCCTTTTTTCTTTTGATCGCCGGGCTTGCCCACGGCCAGATCGACCGGAGCACACCCCCTGAGGCCGGTAAGCCCCCGAAAGTTAAATTGGGGGATTACGAGTCTTTTACACTGGACAACGGCCTCAAGGTTTTCGTGGTGGAGAACCACAAGATCCCCAAGATCTCACTCCAGCTCCAGGTGGACCGGGATCCGGTCAAAGAAGGGGATGCTGTCGGTTACGTCGACATGGCCGGTAAGCTGCTGAGAGCCGGTACCGAGAATCGTGATAAGGCCGAGATCGACGAAGCCGTCGATTTTATCGGGGCGACCCTGAACACCTCCTCCAAGGAGATCTTCGCCTCTTCCCTTGTGAAGCATAAGAAAAAACTGTTTGAGATCTTTTCCGATGTGCTGCTCAATCCCACCTTCCCGAAGGAGCAATTGGAGAAACAGAAAAAGCAGACCATCTCCAATCTTGCTTCTCAGGAGGAAGATGCCAATGCGATCGCCGACCGGGTCGGTCGGGTCCTGCGCTACGGAAAAGACCATCCCTATGGCGAAGTGAAGACGGAGGAGAGTGTAAAGAAGATCACGGTCGATAAGCTGAAGGAATATTACAATACCTATTTTAAACCGAATACCTCCTATCTTGCTATTGTCGGGGATATTACCAAAGAAAAGGCCAAACCCCTGGTAAAAGAGTACCTCGGAGGTTGGGAAAAAGGTCAGGTCCCTAAGCACAATTACGATGAGCCCAAAGCGCCCGAGGATCGGACGGTCGCCATGGTACACAAATCCGGTGCTGTTCAGTCCGTGATCAATGTCACCTACCCCATCGATCTGGAACCCGGATCCAAGGATGCCATCAAGGCGGACGTCATGAACAGTGTGCTCGGCGGGGGCGTTTTCTCTGGTTATCTGATGCAGAACCTCCGGGAAGACAAGGGTTATACTTACGGGGCTCGTTCCAGTATTTCCAAAGATCCGAGGGTAGGTGAATTCACAGCCAATGCGAGTGTTCGGAATGAAGTCACCGATAGCTCTGTTGTCCAGTTCCTCAAAGAAATGAAGCGGATCCGCAACGAAAAGGTGGACCCCGAACACGTTGAGATGGTCAAGAATGTGATGAACGGGAATTTTGCCCGTTCCCTTGAAAAACCCAGGACCATGGCCAGGTTCGCCCTGAACATCGAGCGTTACGACCTGCCCAAGGATTACTACGATACCTATCTGGAAAAACTTTCGAAGGTCGACGCCCAGGATGTTCAAAAAATGGCGAAGAAATACATCCGACCTGCCCGATCCTACGTTCTCGTGGTCGGTGATGAGAACGAGGTGGGCGATAAGCTCAAAAAATTCGGGAAATATGAACGCTACGGCATTTACGGCGACCCGAAAGGGGAAAAGGTCGAGGTAGAGGTCCCCGAAGGATTGACCGGAAAACAGGTCCTGAAGGATTACATCGAAGCCATCGGCGGGGAGGAAAAGATCGATGCGATCAAGGACATGAAGATGGTGCGTGAGGCCACTGTTCGGGGCCGGAAAATGAAGATCGTGACCTTCAAAAAGCGGCCGAACAAAATGAAGAGCCTGATGAAACAGGGGGGCATGGTCGCCAACCAGACCGTTGTGGACGAGTCCTCGGGTAAACAAAAGAGCATGCGCGGTTCTCAGGAATTCAAAGGGGACGAGCTCAAGGACCAGCAGATCGATGCTGCCATTGTGCCGGAAAGGAAGTTTCTCGAAGAGGGTGGCAAGGTTACCCTCGAAGGGGGCGAAATGGTGGATGGAAAAGCGGCCTATGTGGTTGAGCTCGAATACCCGTCCGGCTCTACCAAAAAGCTTTACTTCGATAAAAAGAGCGGTCTCAAGATCCGGCAACAGGTCACCCAGGAGCAGCAGACCCGTACTGGTGAGACCAAGGAGGTGACGCGTATCCAAAAGTTCAAGAACTATAAGACGGTTGAAGGGGTCAAGTTCCCTGAAACCATCTCCATGGATATGGGACGAATGACCCTGAATGCTGAACTGTCGGATATCGAGGTCAATCCTGGATTGGATGATAGCGACCTCGAACTTCAGGATACCGGCGGAGGGGCCAGTGGTCAAGGTGGTGGAGGCGGTAATTGATCCGTCCACTCCCTTTTGATAAGAAACCCAGAGCCCAAATTCCTTGCTATTTTTGTCCCCTATTATTAACGACGGGGACGGGGCTGGACGATCGTATGCCCATTTTTAGCCGATCAACAGGTGATTCCTGAAGATCGTTCGGGGTCTCCCCGCATGAAAAAAAGGGAGGCGCCTCCTTCCTGAAATGGATGTGGACTTTCATTTCCAGGACCATACTTCGTTACCGGATCATGATCCTGATAGGGCTGTTGCTTTTTACGGCCTTTATGGGGTATCATGCGAGCCAGGTAAAGGTGAGTTACACCTATGGAGGCTTGCTTCCCAAGGATGATAGCACCCGGATCGCCCTGAAGAATTTCAAGAAGAAGTTCGAAAAAGGCGGCAATATCCTCGTCCTTGGTGTGGAAGGGGATGAGCTCTACCAGGTCGAGAATTTCCGTGCCTGGTACCAACTCGGGGAAGATCTTAAGGACCATCAAGGGATCGATTCTGTCTTTTCAGAGGCCAACCTTTATACCCTTCGTAAGAACGATTCGCTCAAGCGCTTTGATATTGTCCCCGTAATGCGGGGACCCCCGGAGGATCAGGCGGAGATGGACAGCCTTTATGAACGGATCCGGGATCTCCCCTTTTTCAGGGGCATGCTTTATAGTGATTCCACCAATGCTTCCCTGATGATGCTCTATTTCGATCATCAGGTGCTGGATTCAAAAGCCCGTTTCCCCTTGGTGGATTCCATTGAGGCGCGGGCAAAAACCTTCCAACAGGAGACCGGGATCGATGTCCATTTCTCCGGGATGCCTTATATAAGGGCCAAATCCACCAGCAAGGTACAGGCCGAGATGAAGATGTTCATGGTCTTGGCCGTTGTGGTCACGGCCCTGATCCTTTTCTTCTTTTTTCGCTCCGGCCGGGTTGTCTTTTTCTCCATGCTTGTGGTGGGGATCGGTGTTCTTTGGTCGCTGGGATCCATCCACCTTCTTGGATTTCAGATCACCATGCTAATGGGGCTGATCCCGCCTGTGATCATCGTGATCGGTATTCCCAACTGTGTGTTTCTCCTCAACAAGTACCACAATGAGTACAATAACCACGGGAACAAGGCGAAGGCCCTGACCCGGGTGATCCATAAGATCGGCAACGCCACATTCCTTACCAATACCACCACGGCCTTTGGTTTTGCCACGTTCATCTTCACAGAATCAACGATGCTTAGCGAATTCGGGGTCGTAGCTGCGCTCAATGTCCTTGGGATCTTCCTCCTTTCTCTTCTGATCATCCCTATTGCCTATAGCTTTCAGCCCGTACCGAAAACAAGACACCTCAAACACTTAGAGCGGCAATGGGTGTCTATTACCGTAGGATGGTTGGCCAATGTGGTGAAAGGCCACCGGAACAAGGTTTACGCCGGTACTCTGTTGGTTCTCTTCATTTCGGGTGTCGGTATGTCCCTTGTTCGGGTGACCGGCAAAATGGTGGAGGGGATGCCGAAGGATGATGCCGTCATGGTGGATCTTCAATTCTTTCAGGACCACTTTAACGGGATCCTGCCTTTTGAGATTTTTATTGAGGCCGAAAAAAAGGGGCAGATCACTTCTACCGAGGCCTTGAAAAAGGTCGATGAATTGCAGGAAGTATTGGCCGAATACCCGCAGCTTTCCCGTTCCTTTTCGCTCGTGGACGTGGTGAAATTCGGGAGACAAGCATTCTACAACGGCAATCCCGAACGGTATGACTTGCCTAAAAGGCGGGAGCGGAGTTTCATCGCCCCCTATTTCAAAAATGAAAAAGGGGGGAGGGGATCGGAGATCCGGGGCAAGTTCATAGGGGACGACCGGAAGACCATCCGCATCACTGCGAATGTGGCTGACATAGGCACCATTCAGATGGAGCGCTTGTTGGAGAAACTGCGGCCGAGGATCGGGGCGATCTTTAATGACGGCAAGTATGAGGTGAACGTCACGGGGCAAAGTGTGGCTTATTACAAGGGAACCACCTATCTGGTGAAGAATCTCTTTATCAGTTTATCCATTGCCATTGCTGTGATCGCGATCTTTATGGCCGTGCTTTTCAATTCCTGGAGGATCGTCATGGTCTCCCTTGTCCCGAATGTGATCCCCTTATTGATAACGGCCGGTATCATGGGCTTTTTCGGGGTGACCGTGAAACCTTCCACCATTCTGGTCTTCAGTATTGCGTTCGGGATCTCCGTGGATGACACCATCCATTTTCTGGCCAAGTATCGGCAAGAGCTCAGGAACGATGTGCTTAATCTCAGGGAGGCTGTTTTCAGTGCTTTGAATGAGACCGGGGTTAGTATGATCTACACCTCAGTGGTCCTTTTCTTCGGTTTTTCCATATTTATCCTGTCGGATTTCGGAGGCACTTCTGCTATGGGGTCCCTCATTTCCGTGAGCTTGTTGGTGGCCATGGTCGCAAACCTGGTCCTCCTGCCCTCTATGTTGCTTTCGCTGGAGCGTTTGTTGAGACCCAAGAGGTTTCGTGATGAGCCTTATTTCCAGCTCGTGAACGAGCGGGAAGAAAGGGCCATGAAGGAGCCCGATGCAGGAGGGGGCAATGGCGATCCCCGATCAAAGGAGAATATAACGAAAAAGGACCAATGAGCTTTCGCTTATGAAAGGTATTGTGCTTGCAGGGGGTAGCGGATCACGGCTTTATCCCCTGACCTTGGCGCTTAGTAAACAATTGGTGCCGGTCTATGACAAGCCCATGATCTACTATCCCTTATCCAGCCTGATGTTGGCTGGGATCCGGGATATCCTGATCATCACCACGCCCCGGGATAAAAACGTTTTTCAGGAGTTGTTGGGGGACGGGACCCAATTGGGATGTCGCTTCGAATACGCTGTTCAGGAGGAGCCCCAAGGGTTGGCGCAGGCTTTCGTGGTTGGTGCGGATTTCATCGGCCAGGACCATGTAGCCCTGATACTGGGTGATAACATCTTCTATGGGGCAGGATTGGCGGAAAGGTTGCAGCATGCTGCCAGGACCGTGAGGGGTGGCTTGATCTTCGCATATCAGGTTCGGGAACCCGAACGGTACGGTGTGGTGGCGTTCGATCGGGACCAAAAGGCCATCTCTCTTCAGGAAAAGCCAGCCGACCCACCTTCCAACTGGGCCGTACCGGGCATCTATTTTTACGATGAACGGGTCGTGTCGATCGCTTCTCAACTTGAGCCCAGTTTGCGCGGGGAATACGAGATCACGGACGTGAATCGGGCTTACCTTGAAGAAGGTGAATTGGAGGTGGCTCCGCTTGGTCGAGGTTTTGCGTGGTTGGACACAGGAACTTTCTCATCCCTCATGCAGGCCGGACAATTCGTACAAGTCGTAGAAGAACGGCAAGGGTTGAAGATCGGATGTATTGAGGAGGTCGCTTATCGGATGGGTTTCATTGGAGGGGAGCAACTGGAGCAGTTGGCTCAACCCCTTCTGAAAAGCGGTTATGGTCAATACCTGATGAACATTCTTCGGTGATGGGTAAGCGGATGACCTTTCAACGGATGATCGATGAGGCCCTTTCGGAACTCGATGGGGCAGATAGTTCTGTTCAGGGGCTCTATGAGCCACTCACCTACATGATCGCCAATGGGGGCAAGCGCCTTCGTCCCCTTATGGTCATGATGGGTTGCGATCTATTTGGGGAGGATCCGGAAAAAAGCCTTCCTGCGGCTGTTGCTGTGGAGCTTTTTCACAATTTCACCTTGATCCACGATGATATTATGGACGAGGCCCAGTGGCGGCGGGGACAAGCTTCTGTTTACGGCCGATGGGGGCGGGATTCGGCTATTCTTTCCGGCGATGCTACTTTTGTTCGAGCCTATCAGGAACTTCGGCGACTGCCTTCTTCCCTCTTGCCGGAGGTGCTCGAAATATTCAACAAAACCGCATTAGAGGTGTGTGAAGGGCAACAGCTTGATATGGACCTTGAGAAAAGGACGGATGTGACCTTATCCGAATACCTGGACATGATCGATAAAAAGACCGCTGCTCTGATCGCCGGAAGCCTCGAGATCGGTGCTGTGATCGGGGGAGCGGAGGAAGAGGACCGAATCTCGCTCAGGTCCTTCGGTCGTTCTTTGGGGACCGCGTTTCAGATCCTCGATGATCTGCTGGATCTTTATGCCGAAGACGAGGCTTTTGGCAAGGAAAAGGGTGGGGATATCAAGGCCGGGAAGAACACCTTTTTGTCCATAAGTGCCCGGGAAAAGGCTACTGAAGAGCAACAAAGCATTTTAAGGGAGGCGATGGAGGAATTGTCGGGGGATGAGCGGGTAAACCGGGTCAGAGGGGTCTTCGATTCCCTGAATATCAAAGGGGTCGCGGAGGAAGCTGTCCGGGAACGGCACCGAAGCGCTATGGAACAATTCGACCGGGTCCGTGTCCCAGCCGAGAACAAGGAGGAACTGAAGGCGTTGGGGGAGCTTTTGAACGAAAGGACCCATTGAATGAGGTCATTGTTCAACGCCCTTGTCGTTTCAACGTTTCCTTCTCCTCGATCGCTTTGTTCAGGGCCTCTCTTATTCGGGGAAATTTGAAAACGAAGCCCGTTCCTTTTAATCGCTCACAAGAAGCCCGAACGCCCTCCAGGGCGATAACCGCTCTTTGGCCCAGGACCAGTTTGATCAAAAAGGCGGGAACGTGGATCGGCCAAACAGGCCGGTCCAGGAGAAAACCCAATTCCCTGGTCATTTCCTTATTGGTTACCTGTTCGGGGGCCACTGCATTGTAAGGACCTTCCATACTTTCCGAAGCAATGGCCTGGAGGTAAGCCCGGCAAATGTCCTCCAGGTGGATCCAGGGAAAAGGTTGGTCACCCCTTCCCAGCGGTGCACCGATGTAATTTTCGATCGGTGCCGCGATCTGGGGAAAACTACCGCCTTTTCCGGACAAGACCGCTCCGGTACGCAACTTGACCACGCGTGTCATTGCCGAAAAACGGTCTGCCGAGGCCTCCCATTTCCGGGTGACCTCAGCAAGAAAGTCAGTGCCCGGTGGATCCTCCTCTGTAAAGATCCTCTCGGTGGCCGAGGACCCGTAGTAATTGATCCCGGAGGCGGATACGAGTGATCTGAGTTCAGGGGCCTCTTCCTTGGCTGCTTTATACAACAATTCCAGGGAGTCGCATCGGCTTCGAACGATTTCCTTTTTGCGGGTTTTGGTCCACCGCTTGTCAAAAATGCCAGCCCCGGCAAGGTGTATAATGTGATGGATGTCCCTGAGTGCTCCTTTCTCAATAAAGTCCCGTTGCACATTCCATTGAAAAACCGGTATTCGGGGATTTGAAGCGTTCCCCTTTTTTCTGCTTAAATGGGTCACGTTATAACCTTCTTTGAGGAGAAGCTTGGTCAGTGCTGTTCCGATCAGGCCTGAAGCTCCGGTTATCAATACGTTTCCCATAAGGGGGGTACTTTATTTCTTGTGATCGATCGTCAAAGGACCAATTTACGAGGTATGGGTTCCTTTATGCAAGTAGACCGCCCTTTGCCTGTGAGGATCGTAGAAAAAAGTTATACCTTTGTAAATGGCCTGTGCAGGCAAATCGCTTTTGTGTTGAAGAGGGGTCATGGCTTTGTATCGAGGAGCTTGTACACATCGAAACCAAAAGGTGGGAAGACCGAAGTATGGATAAATTTTCTTTTTTGAGCAACGCGGATCCAAGCTGGATCGAGGGGGAATTCAGGAAGTATCTGAAAGACCCCGGATCCGTCGAGGAGAGCTGGCGTAGTTTCTTTGAGGGCTTTGAATTCGCCCGGACCCAATACGAAGAAGAAGGAACTGTTCCCGAGAAGGTTTACAAGGAGTTCAAGGTCCAGAACCTGATCAACGGTTACCGTACGCGCGGTCACCTCTTCACCCGGACGAATCCCGTAAGGGAGCGGAGAAAGTATCGACCCACCCTGGATATAGAGAATTTCGGCCTCGACGAATCCGACCTGGAAACGGTCTTCCAGGCTGGTTCTGAGATCGGGCTCGGACCGGCTACACTTCGGGATATCATCGAACATCTGGACCGGACCTATCGCCGTTCCATCGGGGTAGAATACCGTTATATCCGGCAGCCCCAGATGCTGGAATGGTTCCAGGAGAAGATGGACCCGATCCAGAACGATCCCGCCCTGAGCTCGGAGGAAAAGCGCCATATTCTTCACAAACTGAACCAGGCCGTTGTCTTCGAAAAGTTCCTTCAGAAGCGCTTTCCCGGTCAAAAACGCTTTTCTCTCCAGGGGGCTGAGACCCTTATCCCCGCTCTTGATACCGTTGTGGAGCATGGAGTGACCCTGGGTGCGGAGGAATTTGTTGTGGGGATGGCCCATCGCGGGCGTTTGAATGTGCTCGCTAACATCTTCCAAAAGACGTATGAAGAGATTTTCAGCGAATTCGAACCGAAGGATTACGAAGAGGCCCTATTTGACGGGGATGTGAAGTATCACCTCGGCTTTAGCAAGCATGTGCAGACCGATCAGGGGAAAGATGTTAAAATGACCCTGGCTCCCAATCCCTCTCATCTCGAATCCGTTGATCCTGTTGTAGAAGGGCTCAGCCGGGCCAAGCTGGACAACATCCATCAACAGGATGAGGACAAGATGGTCCCCATCCTTATCCATGGAGACGCGGCTATTGCCGCCCAGGGCGTTGTCTATGAAGTTGTCCAGATGGCCCAATTGGATGGTTATCGGACGGGCGGGACCATTCACATCGTGATCAACAATCAGGTTGGCTTTACCACCAACTATCTCGAAGGCCGTTCCAGTACGTATTGCACTGACGTCGGAAAGGTCACCCTGAGCCCGGTCTTTCATGTGAACGGGGATGACCCCGAGGCCATGGTCCATACGATCAAGTTGGCCATGGAATACCGACAACAATTTCATAAGGACGTTTTCATCGATCTTCTCTGTTATCGGCGACATGGCCATAATGAAGGGGATGAGCCGAAGTTTACCCAACCTCTTTTATACAAGGCCATCGCGAAACATCCCGACCCCCGTCAGATCTATTTCGAGCAACTCAAGGAGCGGGGAGACGTAGAAGCCGGTATTGCTGAAGAGATGGAAGAGGAGTTCAAGGGGCTTCTCCAGGAAAAGCTGGATCAGTCCAAGCAGATCACCACCCAACACCTGAGCTCCTTTCAGGAGGAGGAATCTCAGCAACATTCTACGCCCGAGGATTTCGAGCGTTCGCCAAAAACCGGGGTTCCCAAGAAAACCCTTAGACATGTGGGGAATAAGCTCGTTGAGATCCCTGAAGGGAAAAGCTTTTTCAAAAAGTTGGAAAAGCTCCTCAAAGAGCGCAAGAAAATGCTCGATGAGGAACAGCTGGATTGGGGTATGTGCGAATTGCTCGCTTATGGGTCATTGCTCATGGAGCGGCATCCGGTCCGGCTAACCGGACAGGATACGGAACGTGGCACATTTGCCCATCGCCACGCTGTCGTCCGAC
Source organism: uncultured Weeksellaceae bacterium (assembly GCA_964453635.1). Taxonomy (GTDB): domain Bacteria; phylum Bacteroidota; class Bacteroidia; order Flavobacteriales_D; family CAYVSK01; genus CAYVSK01. Next base: position 20,871 of record CAYVSK010000002.1, read on the forward strand.
TCGAGGATTCGGCCGAGACCTATGTGCACCTTCAGCACTTGAGTGAGGATCAGGCGCCCTATCATATTTACAATTCTCCCCTTTCAGAGTTCGGTTGTCTGGGTTTTGAATATGGTTATTCCCTCGTAACGCCTTTCACGCTTACGATATGGGAGGCTCAGTTCGGGGATTTCATGAATGGTGCCCAGGTGATCATTGACCAGTACCTCAGCAGTGCGGAGGATAAATGGAAAGCCACCAACGGATTGGTATTGTTGTTGCCCCACGGGTATGAAGGAATGGGTCCCGAGCACTCCAGTGCTCGTTTGGAGCGTTTCCTCAACCTTTGTTCGGAATACAATATGCAGGTGGTCAATTGCACCACGCCGGCCAATTTCTTTCATGTTCTCCGACGGCAAGTCAAATGGCGTTTCCGTAAACCTCTCGTGGTCATGACGCCCAAGAGTCTATTGCGCCACCCGCGCGTGATCTCTTCCATGGATGAGCTGTCAAAAGGGCGTTTTGAGGAGCTTTTAGACGATCCCGTGGCCGAGGCTTCAAAAACGAGAACGGTCGTTTTCTGTTCCGGTAAGCTTTATTACGACCTCCTCGATAAAAAGGAGGAACTTGGAGCTAACGATCTTGCGCTCGTGCGTCTTGAACAGATCTATCCCTTCCCCTGGACGCAATTCGATAAGGTCCTGAAGAAATACAAGAATGCTCAAAGGCTTGTCTGGGCTCAGGAGGAGCCTGAAAATATGGGGGCATGGGGGTATCTCCTCCGAATCCTCCGTGGTATGGATGTGGATCTTGAATTGGTCTCCCGACCCGCCAGTGCCAGCCCGGCATCCGGATCACCGCAACGGTTCCAGAGGCGACAGGACCACATTGTCGATACGGTTTTCCAGCATCACCTTAAAAAACAAAAGAAAAAAGCGACCGCATCCTGAAAAGAAAGGATGGAGGATCTAAAGACCATTTCTTATGAGTTTTGAAGTTAAAGTGCCCAGTCCGGGGGAATCGGTAAGTGAGGTCGAGATCTCCCAGTGGTTGGTCAATAGTGGTGACTATGTGGAAAGGGACCAGACCATCGGCGAGATCGATTCCGATAAGGCCACTCTCGAGCTCACGGCAGAAGCGGCTGGCCAGATCGAGATCCTTGTTCAGGAAGGGGAAAGTGTAGAGGTCGGGGCCACGGTCTGTACCATCGATACCGAAGCCGAGAAGCCAGCAGGGTCCGGGAAGTCCTCAGAAAAGCCCGAAGAGGCCACACCCAAAGAGGCGAAACAGGAAGCCGCCCCTGAAGAGCAAGCCCCGGCTACTGATACCCAAGCTTCTGGCAAAACGGAAAAAGCTTCCCCCGAAGGTCCTTCTGAAAAGAAGGAAGAGAGGCCCGCTTCGGAAGGTGGGGGCCATGCTGAAAAGCATCCGTCTCCTGCTGCCCGCAAAATGATGGCGGAGAACGATGTGTCTCCCGATCAGGTGACCGGCACCGGAAAGGATGGGCGGATCCTGAAACAGGATGTTGTGAATGCCATGGCCCAGGGCTTTGACAAGGAAGCCGCATCGGGTTGGGGTGGTACCCGAGAAGAACGGCGGGAAAAGATGTCCTCATTGCGCCGTAAAGTGGCTGAGCGGCTCGTGAGCGTGAAGAACGAGACGGCCATGCTGACCACCTTCAATGAGGTGGATATGAAACCCGTGAAGGATATGCGGGAGAAGTACAAAGATACCTTTAAGGAGCACTACGAGGTGAGCCTGGGTTTCATGTCCTTCTTTACCAAGGCTGTTACTGAGGCGCTTCATCTTTTTCCCGAGGTCAATGCTTTTGTCGACGGGGAAGAGATCGTTTACCACGACTACGCGGATATCGGGATCGCGGTGAGCACCCCGAAGGGTCTTATGGTCCCTGTTCTGCGGAATGCGGAACAAATGAGCCTGGCCACGATCGAAGGGGAGATCAAGCGGCTGGCCGTAAAAGCGCGGGATGGCAAGATAACGGTGGACGAAATGACCGGTGGTACTTTTAGTATCACCAACGGAGGCGTCTTCGGGTCGATGTTGAGTACGCCTGTGATCAATCCGCCTCAAAGTGCGATCCTTGGCATGCACAATGTGGTTGACAGGCCCATGGCGGTCGATGGACGAGTCGAGATCCGGCCCGTCATGTACGTGGCCCTTTCCTATGATCACCGTATTATTGACGGAAAAGATTCGGTATCATTCCTTTACAAAGTGAAAGAGATGATCGAGGAGCCTGAAAAAATGCTCTTCGGCGGAAAGGATCCGGCGGAAGTATTGCTGGGGCTGTGAATTTTGGGCTAAAGCCTTCACCCAATTGGTCCATTTGAGTCAGTACTAGATCCTGAGAGAAAGGGGGAACCAATAGCCAGGTTTTTCGGTCATTGGTCCTCAGCGCTTTCGGATGTCAGAACTTTCTTCATGCCCTTTCGCCTTCTCTTGTTGAGGGTGAAGAGGATCAGGACCGTGCCAAGCAGCCCCCCCAGAAAATAAGAGAGATCCCCCGTCGCACCCATATCTTCCGCTTCCCGGCCGATCGTCCCGCCCATGAAATAGGAGAGGGTGACAGCCGTCGCATTGTTGATGAAGTGTGGGAGGATGGCACTCCAGATGGAACCCGTCCAGAGGACCAGATAACCGAACAGGATCCCGAGGAACATTCTGGGTAACAAGCCAAAGAATTGAAAATGGATAAGGCTGAAAAGAATACCGCTCAGCCAAATGGCCAGGTGGACATTTCGGCTCCATCGGGCAATGCTTCGAAGGAGGACCCCGCGGAATATGAGTTCCTCCCCGATAGCCGGTATGATCGCAATAAGGACAAGATTCCCGAAGAGGTCCAGGGGATCGTTCATTTTGAGGAAGGCTTCATAGGTCTCGATCGCCCGGTTCTCCATTTGACGTAGTTTTTCTTCAATGCCCTTCAAGAATTCGGGAAAAGCGACACTGTGATTAAGCTCGGAAAGCCCGTTGATCACGGGAAAGGAGAATATGCAGATCAGGGTCACCAGGAAGAGAGTTTGTCCATCAGGGGGGCGTTTCATGAGGAAATAACCCCGGAAGCCCTCTTTTGAAAAGATCGCGCCAAAAAGAAAAGCCGGTATAATGAACATCCCGATGTGTTGACAGAGGGTCAGGACCTTTCGGATCCGGATCGAGGTCGGGTCCTGGAGATCTTGAAGGGTCCCGCTGTCCTGGAACATGTTCAAGCCCCATACCAGTTCGCTAAAAAGATTGCCGAGAAGGAAAAGGAGGATGGTGCAGAATCCTGCCATTGCAATGAAGAACAATAGTTGGACCCCGGGTGGCGATCGATGGATGATCCGGCGAAACATGACGGGTTCAATTAATAAATTCGCAGGGCGCTAAAATTCGGTCCATAACAGTTTTTCGAAACGATCATTCACGTGCGGTATGGTCCACATAGGCGACATTCAGGTCGGGGAATTTCCGCTATTGCTTGCTCCCATGGAGGATGTGAGCGATCCACCTTTTCGGGAATTGTGCAAAAAGCACGGGGCAAATGTCGTATATACGGAGTTCATTTCTTCCGAGGGTTTGATCCGTAATGCTGCTAAAAGTACCAAAAAGCTGGATTTTTATCAACATGAGCGTCCGGTCGGGATCCAGATCTTTGGCTCGGACCGGGACCATATGAAGCGGGCTGTGGAGATCAGCGCCGAAAGCCGCCCGGATATCATTGACATCAATTTCGGTTGTCCGGTCAAGAATGTGGTCTGCAAAGGGGCAGGTGCCGCAATTCTCAAAGATGTTCCAAAAATGGTTGAACTCACCCGGGAGATGGTACGGTCCACTGATCTGCCGGTCACGGTCAAGACACGACTCGGGTGGGATGCCGATTCGATCTATATCGAGGAGGTGGTCGAACGTCTTCAGGACGTGGGTATCCAGGCTATTTCGATCCACGGCAGGACGAGGGCTCAGATGTACAAGGGGGAGGCGGATTGGACCAGACTTGCGCGTATCAAGGAGAACTCCCGCATCCACATTCCGGTATTCGGGAACGGCGATGTCGATTCTCCTCAGCGGGCTGCTGAATACAAGGCTCGCTACGGGGTTGACGGGATCATGATCGGTCGGGCCGCGATCGGTTATCCCTGGATATTCAGAGAGATACACCGGTATCTTGAGACCGGTGAGCTCGCTCCTGCCCCGGATATCGGAGAAAGGATCGAAGCCGTTCGGCAGCACCTGGACCGCTCTGTTGCCTGGAAAGGCGAACAAAAAGGGGTCTTGGAAATGCGCAAGCATTACGGGAAGTATTTCAAAGGAGTTGCTCACTTTAAGCCCTTTCGAAAACAATTGGTCGAAGCGGAGAGTGCTGCGGCTATTCACGGAATATTGAACACGATCCATGAACATTATCAAACCCATGAAACGGCAGCTTGATCAAAAAAGGGCATTCCCCTTCCACGGACCGATCGAGAAAGTCCAGTCCCGTCTCTTATCCTTGTTCACCGTTTTAGTGATACTCGGGTGTTCGGGATCCAACGGGTCCGAGAAAATGGTTTCAGGAAGCGAAGAGAAAAGCGATAAGGAACAAAATGAGGGGAAAAAAGAAAAGGAGCAAAAAGGATCGGAGCAGGAGACCAAAAAAGATGAAGACGATTCTGACAAAGGGGTCCGGAATTTGGTTGAGCCGGCGGAGAAGATCTTGAATTCTCCCGGGCTGCCCCTTGAGGATATCGAATTGCCGGATGGTTTCGAGATCGAGGTTTTCTACGGGAAGGTCCCCAATGCCCGATCCATGGAATGGGGGGATGAAGGGACCCTGTTCGTTGGGACGAGAGATGAAGGAAAGGTTTATGCGCTTGTTGATGAGGACGGGGATCGCTATCCCGAGAAAAAGCACATCGTGGCCGAAGGGATGAACATGCCGAACGGGGTGGCTTTTCGGCATGGAGACCTGTACGTGGCGGAGATCTCCCGCATATTGCGCTACGAGAACATCGAGGCTGCTTTGCCGGATATTCCCGAGCCAACGGTCGTTAAGGACGATTACCCCACCGATCGTCATCACGGATGGAAGTATATCGAATTCGGTCCTGATGGGAAGTTATATGTGCCGGTTGGGGCTCCGTGCAATATCTGTAAAAGGGAGGACCCCATTTACGGGACGATCACGCGCATGGAGCCCGATGGTTCCGACCGGGAGATCGTTGCACGGGGGGTTCGGAATTCTGTTGGCATTACCTGGCATCCTGAAACGGAAGTGCTTTGGTTCACGGATAACGGGGGAGATAATCTTGGAGATAACATGCCTGCGGATGAATTGAACAGAGCTCCGGAACAGGGGCTTCATTTCGGTTATCCTTATTGCCATCAGGGCGATTTCCCGGATCCGGAATATGGGAAGGAACGGGACTGCGAGGAGTTTACCCCGCCCGCCAGAAAACTTGGTCCACATGTCGCATCATTGGGGCTTCTGTTCTATACGGACCAAATGTTCCCGGAAAAACACCAGGGTGATATTTTTATTGCGGAACACGGTTCCTGGAACCGGAGTACTCCCATTGGGTACCGCGTGACCAGGGTACCTGTTGAAGATGGGGAAGCCAAGGGATACGAAGTGTTTGCTAAAGGATGGCTCCAGGATGATGGTTCCTCCTGGGGTCGGCCGGTGGATGTACTTTTAATGAAGGATGGTTCGATGCTCTTGTCCGACGATCGGGCCGGGGTGATCTACAGGATCTGGTATAAAGGAGAATAAGAAAAAACCGGGTCAGGAGGCTCGTTCATTCATCCGCTTCGCCGTTTTCTCTTTCTTTTTTTGAGCTTTCCTTATCCGTGGTGGACCCGGGGGATTCTGCCGGTGCTCCAAAGCGTATCCCGATCATGAGTTCATGGGTCCCATTGCTGTGGTCGCGGAGCTCACTGTCTGTAGCCATGTCGATCGAGTAGCCAAAGGTCAGGTTGTTTTTAAGGGTGAAGCCCACCAGGCCTGAAAATGAGCCGCTCGTACGGTAGCTCCCACCGACCCAAATGCGGTCTTTGTAGAGAAAACGGCCGCCCAGGTCCAGAACAGGGGGTGTGGGAAATACATATTTCGCCATGACGGAAGGCTCAAAAGTGATATTCCTGAGCACGTCGAGGCGATATCCCGCCGTCAGGAGATAATGGTCCTCAAGGACACTAAGGCCTCTTTCCTGTTCTTTGAATACTTGGATCTTGTTTTGAAGGAGTTGGGGGGCCACCCCGCCTACGTAGAAGTTCTGTCCGTAGAGGTAGAATCCGAATGTGGCATTCGGTTCAACGACAGAGCGGGTGCCTTTTCCGAGCACCTGGTCACTGGGGTCCTCCATATCGATCTTGGTATGATCGATCGTGTATTGCAGTGCTCCGCCCGACAAAGCCATGCCCAGTTTGATCGAGGGATTCAGGCGGAAATGATAGGCATAGGAGGCTTCAAATCCTGTTCTTCGCGTGGGTCCGGTAATATCGGTGAACAATTTTCCGCCCACGCCCATTTTATTTTTTTTGACCGGGCCGTTCATGGTCAGGGTATAGGTCCTGGGGGCATCGGTGATCCCGATCCATTGGAAACGGTTGTTGGACTTCGCTTCAAGCCTGTCCTTACTTCCTGCCACAGCCGGATTAACGGCGTAATCGTTAAAGAAGTACTGGGTATACTGAGGCAATTGCTGTCCCTGAACGGCTTCCGGGACCAGCGCCATCAGGAAAATGGAAAGGGCCATTATGCCGGGAACCGGGACTTTGACCTGCGTTATTTTTTTTGAATTTTTTGTCCTCATGGCTCAGCTTCCTTATCGGAGAATCGTGACCGGTCCTGTGACATCTTCGGTGCCTGCATCATTAAGGTCGATCACGTAATAGTAGGTGCCCACCGGTAGCGGTTCCCCATCATAGCGTCCATCCCAGGGTTCATCGTAACCTTTTGACCGGAACAGGAGTTCTCCCCAACGATTGTAGATCTTTACAACTGCATCCGGGAATTTCTCGATATTCCTGATCGTCCATGTTTCGTTGACCCCGTCCCCGTTGGGTGAGAAGCCATCCACGGGGTCGACGGTCGGAAGCACCTCCACTATTACGGTGTCTCGATTCACACAACCTTCGGGGCTGACCACGGTCACCGTGTAAGGTGTGGTCTCTTCGGGATTGACAGCGGGATTGCTCACCTTGGGATCGGATATGGAGGAGTCCGGTGTCCAGGTGTAATCAGAGCCCGGTGGTCCCGTCGGGTTGCCACCGATGAACACTTCCTTCCCATCCACGATCTTTTTGTCGGGTCCGGCATCAGCAACTGGTTTCTCTTATCCTGTGACGATTATTGTGTTCCGGTCCGTACAGGGACCATTTCTGTCCACTAGTACGAAGATATTGGGGCCTGTTTGGGCGGGGTCTACGATCACGGAATTCCCCGTTCCAACGGTATTGCCGGAGGCATCCAGCCATTCTTGTGTAGTTCCGCCACTGCCGGTCAAGGTGATGGGTCCCTTGCCTTCACAATAGGACGTATCCTGACCTGCGTATGCATTTACCACGACCTCGGGGTCGACCATGGCAGAGTCCATCCTTATGCACCCATTGGTATCTGTGACCGTGATGATGTATTTGCCCGGCAAGAGATTATCGATATCCTCCATATTGGAGGTGAATCCGTTCGGCCCCGTCCAGGTGTAATTGTAGGGCTGCGTGCCTCCGTTTGGTATGATATCGATCCTTCCATCAGCGGTGTTCGGGCAGGAGGCTTTCAGCACGGAGTCAATGGATATGGTCAGGGAGTCCGGTTGATCGATCGTGACGAAGGAGGAGTCCATACAGCCATTGTCATCCCGGATAACCACTTTATGAGAACCTGCACAAAGGCCGGTGCTGGTAGCTGAATCACTGCCGTTGTCCCATTGGATGTCAAAGGGCAAGGTTCCGCCATTAAAGGAGATGGTGGCTTCCCCGTCGCAGTCCCCGTAACAGGAAACATCCCTCGTCAGGCTTGGATTGAAGTAGATCGCCTCGGGTTCCTCAATGGTGATCGTTTCTAAGGTCGCGCATCCGGAATCATCTTCTACGCGTATCACATAATCTCCCGGGCAGAGGCCGCTGATGTTCGCGCCTTGACCAACGGTGTCATTGCCGGTCGCATTCAGCCATGTGAAATTGTAAGGTGGGATTCCACCGTTTGCCGATACACTTGCCGATCCGTCGCAAGAATCGTTACAGGAGACGTTGTTCACGGTAGTGGAGAGAGTGGGGGCTTCGCTGTCGTTGACGTTGTAGGATGCCGTATCCTGGCATCCCGCATTATCGGTAATGATCACGGTGTGTGTGCCCGAACAGAGACTGTCAGTGCTCCGGGAAGTATCCCCGTTCGACCATTCGTAGCTGTATCCGGGTGAACCGCCGGAAGCAAAGGCCGTAACCGAGCCATTGCAGGAGCCGCAGTTCGTATGTTCGACCACCGCACTATCTTCAATTGCTTGGGGGCCACCCACGGGAACTTCCGCGATCGAGGAGCAATTGTTCGTGTCGGTCACGTGCACCTTGTGGATGCCTTTGCAAAGGCCGGTCGATGTGTTCGTGTTGGAGCCTGTGGAGGGCCAGAAATATTCCAAAGGCCCCGCTCCGGAAGCGAAGACCTCCCCGGCACCGTCACAGGTGTTGGCGCAGGTGACCGGGTCACTGTTCACGCCATCTATGGTGGGCCCCTCGATGTTTTCGATCGAGAGTTCTATGGTATTTTCACAACCGGCTGCATCCGTGATCTGAACACTGTGGGTGCCGGGACAGATATTCGTTTCTGAGGGACCGCTTCCGCCTGTGCTCCATTCGTAAGTATAGGGGGATGTCCCTCCGTTGACCGTTAGATCGGCCGATCCGTCGCAGGCCCCACAGCTCGCATCAGCAATGTTCCGGGTAACATCAAGGGGCTCGGGTTTTCCGATCGTATCGGTGAGGAACTTGGTACAACCCGTATCATCGGTCACTTTTACCGTATGTGAACCGTTCGGGGCATTCTCAAGGTCCTGGTCCGTATTCCCGGAAGGACTCCATTCATAAGTGTAGGGTGCATTGCCGCCGGCTACGGAAATATGGATCGCGCCGTCCTCTTTCTCGGGGCAGGATACGTCGGAAATGCTATCGACGGTGATGCTGTGGCCGGCAGAGTCATCCACTGTCACCGCGAGTATGTTCGTGCATCCGGTGGCGTCCTCTACCTCTGCGTTATAGACGCCAGAGGAAAGGCCGATTGCCGTATTGCCTGTCTGGTTCAGGGAATCCATGTTGTCATCGAACCAGGTTACACCATAGGGGCCGCCATTGCCGCCGGAAATGTTCGATAGGGTGGCGGTCCCGTCACTCAATCCGCAGTTGGCATTGGTGGTGGAAAATTTACCGGTTATGGCGGGTGGTCCGGGAACCGTGAAGGTATAAGTACTATCACATCCTACGGCATCCGTTATCACGACTTTGTAGGTCCCTTTGCACAAGCCTGTCGGATTCTCCGGGTCTTGCGGGGCCATGGGGTCTCCATTGTTATCGGTCCATTGATAGGAATAATTGCCGGCGCCTCCGCTGGGGTTGATCGATATCTGCCCGTCACAGATTCCTTTGCAGGAAGCGGAGGTTATGGATTCGTTGGCTTCGATAACCGGACTTCCAACGGTCACGAATTCCACGGCTTTGCACCCCGAATTGTTCACGACCTCCACGAAATATTCCCCATCACAAGCGTTTCTCAGGGTGTCATCCGTGGCGCTGCTGATGGGGTTCCCTGTGTTGGCATCGAACCATTGAATGCTACAACCCGGATCGGTACAGTTGAAATCAGCAATGGCCATTCCATCGCAGATGTCCTCGCAGGAAGCATCCACGCTATCCGTACTTAGCTTTTCGGAACCGATATCGCTAACCGTGGTCTGGAAGGTGTCCCGGCATCCGCTTCCCATGGCGGTGACCTGGACCCAATGGGGTCCGGCACAGAGGCTGTCCGCTACCTGATCCGTCTGGCCGCTCGGGGACCATTCGTAGGAATAACCCGGAGAGGGGTTGCCACCGGTGGGAAGGACTTCTGCTACGCCGTCACAGTCCCCGCAGGTCGAGGAATCGGCATTCAATGTTGCTGTAAGGGGTTTCGGTTCGATCAGCGTAATGGAATCGATCGTAATGCAGCCATTGGCATCGGTAACCTGGACCGTGTAGGTTCCCGGGCAGAGGTCATCAAGGGTATCGGCGGTCGACCCGTTGTCCCAGAAAACGCTGTAGGGTGGTGTCCCGCCCGAAGGATCCACAAAGACCTTTCCATCGCAGGAATCCTTGCAGGAGATATCATCAGAACCCTTATTCAGGGTCAAGGGGTCTGGTTCATCGATCCGGATGGTATCGGAAAGCTCCTTACAACCGTTCATATCGGTGACCTTGGCCACATAAGGGCCTGCACAGGCATTTCGGAGGGTGTCATCGGTGGCTCCTGTGATCGGGTTCCCTGTAGCAGCGTCCATCCATTGGTAGTTGTAGCCCGGAATTCCTCCTGTGGCCATGACAATTGCCATACCTTCACAATCCCCGTTGCAGGCATTGTCCCTTTTATCGGTGTTCAGGGTTATGGGGGCTGGTTCGGTCACGGTGACGGTATCCGAAAGGATCGAACAGCCGTTCACATCCGTCACTTTCACGTAATAATCCCCGGCGCAGAGGCCTGTGATGGTGGTATCTCCACCTGAAACAGGGTTACCTGCTCCATCGAACCACTCGTAGGTGTAATTGGGTGTACCTCCGTTCACATCCACCCGTGCGCTTCCATCGCAATCCCCGTTGCAGGTCACATTGTTCATGACGCTGGCGTCCGCGGTCAGCGATGCGGGCTCATTGACCGTGACACATTCCGAGACTTTCTGACATCCATTGGTGTCGTTCACGATCACGCTATAATCCCCGGGTGAAAGGTTGGTAGCTTTTTGTCCGTTCTGCCCGATCGGGGAGCCGGTGGAACAATCGATCCACTGGTAGGAGTATCCCGGTGTTCCGCCGTCAGGGAAGATGATGATCGAGCCGTCATCCGCTCCGTTGCAGGAAATATCCGTGACCGAGATATCGGCCAGGTCCAGGGAATCGGGTTCGGCCACAGTGATCGTCCTGGTGGTATCGCAGTTGTTCGCGTCGCTAATGGTAATGTCGTAGTTACCTGCGCAGAGGTCTGTATTGAGACTGTCATTGGGGTTGTTGACCCCGCCCGTCCAGGAATAATCGTAACCGGGGGTGCCCCCAGTGGGGCTTACCCAGGCCACGCCATCGCAGGAATCCTTGCAGGAAGCGTGTGTCACGGAGTCGTTGGGTGCGATCGGGTCGGGTTCGGGGACCAGTACCGAATCAAATTTCACACAACCCGTGTTGTTGGTTACTTCGGCAAAGTACAATCCGGCACAAAGGCCTTCTTTTAAGGTATCGGGGGAGGGGTTTGAGAGGGTGTTGCCAGCGCTGTCCAGCCAGTTTATAGAACAGGGGGGGTCTGAACAGCCACCGATTATCTACCATGGCTTTTCCGTCGCAAGAGTCGTTGCAGGAGGCCATGACGCTATCTGTTCGCGTATCCTCCGCCCCATCATTGCTGATGGGGATCGTAAAGGTCTCCGTACAGCCTGAGTCGTCCGTAACAGTAAGGTCGTAGATACCCGGACAAAGGCCGGTCGCGGTGGGGCCGGTCTGGTTGCTCGGATCGTTCCATTGATACGAATAACCGCTATTGCCTCCGCTCACATTGGCCGTGGCCGAACCATCGCACATACCACATGTGGCCTTTGTGAGATCGAAATCCGCAGTTATGGGGTCCGGTGCCACGAGGGAGTCGATCTTAGAAAGGGTACAGCCTGCTGAATCCGTCACCGTCAATTTGTAAGTACCATCGCACAGCCCCGTTGGATCGGCTTTGGTAGCCACTTCGTCGCCCGTACTGAGGTCCACCCAGGAGTATTGGTAGGGTGTGCTACCGCCGTTCACATTGGCGTCGAATTCACCGTCGCAGGAAGCGGGGCAGGTTGGGTTCTTTTTGGAGATGGAAAGGCTGAGTGAAGCAGGTTCATCCACGGTTATGGTGACCAGGGTGTCGCAACCGTTCGCATCGGTCACTGTATCCGTATAAGTGCCGGCACAGAGGTTTTTGGCCGTAGAATCCTTTTGCTCGAGTGGATCGTTCCAATGATGATCGTAGGGTGAAGTGCCTCCGCCTTTTACGGTCACGGTAGCCTCCCCATCACAATCCCCGGAGCAGGATACATCGGTGACGGAGGTGGAAAGGTCGAAGGAATCCGGTGCCGTGATCGTGACGGACAGCGTCGTGTCACATCCGTTGGCGTCGGTCACGGTCACATCATAGGTGCCCGCACAGAGATCATCTGCAGTTTTTGTGTTTTGACTATCGGGATCGGTCCAGGCATAGCTATAAGGGGTTACTCCCCCCGAGGCTTCGACCGTTGCCGAACCATTACAGTCACCCGGGCAAGCATTGTTGACTTTTTTATCGATGCTGGCCGAGAAGGGTGAGGGTTCGGTGATGTTGATGCTGTCCCGGAAAGAACAGTTGTTGCTGTCGCTTACGGTGATGTAGTACTTGCCCGGGCAAAGACCTGATATACTGTCGTCGGTAGCGACCAGGTTGTTCCCTTCATCCCGCCATTCGTGATCGTAGGAGGGGTTCCCCCCGGTGACGGATACGGAGGCCTTGCCGGAACATTCGCCGTTACAGGTGACATCCGATTCAGAAAGGGACCAGGAAAGGGCTGGGGGCTCGTTCACGGTAACGGAAGTATCCGAGGTACATCCATTGTCGTCGGTGACCGTAACATCGTAAGTGCCGGCCGGGAGCCCCGTGGCCATGGAATCCGTTTGTCCGCCTGTAGAGGCATCCCATTGATAATCGTAGGGTTGGGTGCCACCCGAGGGGGTTACGATGGCGGTTCCGTTGCTATCCCCATTGCATAGGACATCCACACTGTCCGTTGAGAGGATGATCTCCTGTTTTGCTCCCACTGTGATCGTGTCGGCCTCCGACTGACAATCCTCGTTGTCCGTTATGGTAAGGATATAATCCCCGGAACACATTCCCGTAAGGGAATCGCCGAAGCCGATCGTGTCTCCCGCTGGGTTGGTCCAAAGGAGTTCTTTGTATGGTTGATTCCCCCCGTTCGGGTCGGCCCATACACTTCCGTCACAAAATCCGGAGCAGGTGACATCGCTGGAATTGGTATTGGGGTCGATCCCGACGATCTCGAGGATCTTTA
>CAYVSK010000002.1:34136-74817 GCA_964453635.1 uncultured Weeksellaceae bacterium
GGTCACTTTCACGTAGTATTCTCCTTTACACAGGCTGTCGGGGTCCTCGATATTGACGCCAATAGCGGTGTCGCCCTGTGCGTCCCACCATTCGTATTGGTAAGGGGTGCTGCCGCCGGTCACGGTAATGTAGGCTTCTCCTTCACAATCTCCGCCACACTGATCATTGACGGTGCTATCGATGGCGACCTTGAGGGAATCGGGTTGATCGATTGTGAAGGCGGTGGAATCCTTACATCCGTTCGAATCTGTGATGGCCACACTGTAGTCTCCTGCGCACAGGTTCATAAGGGTGTCCTTGTCACTGATGATGGTTCCTCCATTGTCGTACCAGACCGTATCGTAAGGTGCTGTACCTCCGGAAATATTGGTCAAACTCCATGCGTCACAGGAATTGGGACATGATTGGGGTTCGACCTTCACGGATGACTCGAGGGAGTCGGGCTGATCAATGGTGATCGTATCGGATATCTTGACACACCCATTGGCATCGGTGACTACGGCGTAATAAGCGCTGGGGCACAGGGAAGTTGTTGTATCCCCGTTGCTTGTGTTCATGACACTGTCGATCTTGTTCCCGGTATTCAAATCGAACCACTCGATATCGTAGGGAGCGGTTCCCTGGGACACGGCGACCGAGGCTTCACCGTCGCAATTCCCGAAGCAACTGACGTTTATGCTATCCTCATCGGTCAGAATGGGGGGAGGATCGTTGATCGTTTGAACATCAGAGGTGTCCATGCATCCTTTGGAATCCGTTATGACCGCGTAATAATCCCCGGCACAGAGGTTGGTGGCTTTGGTGCCGTTTTGCCCAATGGCGGAATCCTTCGTGGCCTCGAACCATTCGATGTCGTAACCGGGAGATCCTCCACTCGGCGAGACTTCCGCCTCACCCGAACAGCCGCCGCTGCATATTGCATCCTTTCCGCTTATGGAACTCTTTATGGAATCCGGACTTTCCACGGTGATCAAGCTGGATGTATCCACACAGCCATTCGCATCGCTCACCACCGCATAATAATCCCCGGGGCAGAGGCCGGTCGCGATGGAATCGGTCTGGTTGATGGCGGTATCGGTGGCAGCAAAGAACCAGTCGTAGTCGTAATCGGGTGTGCCACCTTCCGGTGTCACGGTGGCCCTTCCATCACAAACGTTATGGCAGCTCATTGAATCGGAGGAGGTGCTGTCCGTTACCAGTTCCGGAGGCTGGGAAAGGGAGATCGTGTCAGAGGTCTTTTCACAATTATTCTTGTCCGTGACCACAACGTAATAGGATTCCGCACAGAGGCCAGTGGCTGTGGAGCTATCCTGCTGGGGGTTCAGGGGGTCTCCTGTATTGGCGTTATACCATTCATAGGAATAGGGTGGGGATCCGTTCTGCACATTGACACTGATCGAACCGGTACATTCCTGGTAACAAAGGAGGTCCTCTTTGTCGGTCGTATCGATCTGGATCTCGAGCGGGGATGGGATAGTCACCGTCGTATCATAGGGGCATCCCAGGCTGTCTACCAGATGCAGATCGACATCGCCACAAACGCCGCTCGTCGATTTCGTGTTGTCCCCGTTCCCCCAGGTATAATCCCAGGGACTACCGCCCCCACCCTCTGGATTCGCTGTGGCGCCACCGTCACAAGTGTTGAAACAAGTCGTGCTGTCAACGGTCACATTGGAGGTGATCGCCGTGACCGGATTGATGGTCACGCTCGTGTCGAAAGTACACCCATTGGCATCCGTGATCTTGAGCTGATTGGGGCCGGAGCACAGAGAATCCGCATCTTTGGTGGTCTCTCCGGGGACGCTGTCGGTGAACCATTGATATTCGTAAGGGGTGATGCCTCCTGCAGGGTCGTGGGTCGCTTCTCCGTCGCAACTGTCGTGGCATGTAGCTGGGGTCGTCTCGAAGTTCGTGGTCGTAAGGTCAAAGGGAACATCCACGAATTCATTATCGAGGCAGGTGCCGCCTTTTTGATTGTCCGTGACCGTCAGGGAAATGCTGTTCTGATCGCAAACACCGGTCCATATGGAATCGGTATCCGTTGAATCATCGCCGGTCCCGCTCCAGCTGTAATCGTAATCTCCGCTGCCATTGCCGCTTATCTCCACCGTAAAGCGTCCGTCACATCCCCCTGCGCAAGAGACTTCACAGGGGTTGCCGGTGGGGCATGAATTGTAGGTCGTATCGGGCACAATATCGATCGTAATGGAATCGCCGTTATCCAGTTCGCAGGATTTCGAACGGTTGGTGGTAACCTTGTTGTACTGGAGCCGGCCCAGCTCGACATTGCCCGCCGGCACCTCTTGGTTGAATATGATACGGGAATCCTGTGCCCGGAAATCCAGTCCCTTGCGCTCATTGAAGATCCATCCCCTTTCTAACACAATGCGGGAATTTCCCAATTCCAGGGTTCGTTCAGCATTTCCCCTGGTAATGAAAGCGCCGCAACTGACTTTCTTCCCGTTCGTTCGCAGATGCCCTTTTTTGAGGAGGATCCTTTTGTGTGACGCCACCTTCAACGGGAGAGAGAGGTCCCATTGGCCGCTCCCATTGAAAACGAGATCGGATCGGATCGTTTTTTTGCCGGTCTCTATGCGCTCTCCCGGATCATCGCTACGGAGGACCACCTTTCCGGAGAGTTCCACCTGAACGGGATCGGGTATGTGGAGGGACCCGTGGACGTTCAGGACCCCTTTCTGATCCCCTTTTAAGGTGAGCGGGGCAGAGACCGCTTTCATGTCGATCGTCCGGGCGTCGGCTTTCTGCTGGAGCCGCACAACATAACCCGAGGATGGCCCCGATGCTGCATCGAAGACAACGTCGTCATCGGGGGTCGGTATACCAGCGCCGCCTGAACCCCCACTTTCAAAAGCCCAATGTTCCGCATTGTGCCATTTCCCCGATCCCCCGACCCAATGAAGGTCTTCTGCGTGAAGTGTGGGGAGCAGAAGCAGCAGGGAAATGGAAACGAGCGTGCTTTTCCTTGATATTGTGGCTAAAGAGAACCTACCCATGAGTGTGGAACAAGGTCGATGCTTTTTACGGTTAGCGAGTCTCAAATGTTTCGCCGTGGATGTTCCCGGAACGCTGGAAGCTTTTTTTCTTTTTGTACGGGTTCTCATGTGTTCTCAGTTGCCTGTTTCCCATTCAATAGTAAGCCGGACAACTTAAGGTGGATTTTCCGCCCCCTTTCTGCGGGCAAAGATTCAAGCCCAGAGAGATCTCGTGGGTATTGGAATTCGCCAGTCGGATCTTGGACGTGGTGAAGTCAAAGGAATAGCCAAGAGAGAACTTTCCGAAATTGATCTGAGCCACACCGGCCAGGGCATCCATGTTCCTGTAGGAAAGGCCTACTGCGAACTGGTCGTAAAAATCAGCCAGGAGGTTCAGGTCCAGGGCTGGTGTGGAACCCGGGGCGATCTTCAAAAGGGCCGATGGCATCCATGTTACGCCGTTTTCCTGTTCGAACCTTTTGCCAGCGATCAGTGCAAAATGGTGGCTCAATTCCATGTTATCGCCGATCTCGTTGAACTTGTTCTTCAGGGTTTGACGGAGGGTCAGTCCGTAATAAGCTGTTTCTGAGTAAAGCCATATGCCGGGGCTGAATTCAGGTACGAGGAATTCCGAACGGGATTCGTTCACCAGGGGGTCATTGAAGTCGATCACCCGGATCTGATTGGTGTTGAGTCTGTATTGCTGAAATCCCGCGAAAAGACCAGCAGATACCATCAGGTTCCGGTTGAAGGGAAAATGATAAGCATAGGCAAGGTGGACCTTGGTCCGGCTTGTGGGGCCGGTCTGGTCGTTCTCGACCATACCCCCGACCCCGTGTTTCAGCTTCAGGTGTTTTTTTTCCTTGATGGGTATGGAGGTGTGGGCATTGACGTACATCTGGACCGGTGCTCCCTCGAATCCGCTCCATTGTTCCCGGTAACCGGCCCTGATGTCGAGGCATTCCTTACTCCCTGCCACACCTGGGTTAACAAGGAAAGGTTCGAGCATGTACTGGGTATATTGGGTGGTTTGCTGCCCATACCCTTGACTACCGGTGAAAAGGAAAAAAGCGATCAGGAGCAGGCCGTATCTCGACATGGGATCGGGGGTTCGGGTCTTTCCTCGTTCAAGGAAAGGAACAGTGAGCGAAGATAGAAGAATTGGGAAGGGGATGCCCAAGGAAGAAAACCCTGATTTGATGCGGTCTTTATCGAGGCTTCGTCGGAACTCTCCCAAAAAGGTCTTCATTCCACAGGGATCCGCACGGTCAGTCTTGTCCCTTTTCCGGGGGTGGATCGAATATAGAAACGGCCGTTCTGGAGCTCGGCCCTTCTTTTCATGTTGGTCAATCCGATGCCGTGGGGCTTTTTCTCATCGAGCTCGAAGCCTTTTCCATTGTCCATTACAAAGGCTTCCGCATAGAGATCATCGGGCCGGGTATAGATTCCGATCTGCACGTGATCCGCGTCAGCGTATTTGTGAATGTTGGTAAGCCCTTCTTTGATGATCTGCACCAAAGTTGTTTTGATGCGTTTGTTTAGCATCTCTTCATCGAAGCGGAAGTCGGTTTGAATGTTGACCGCTTCCTGGGAAAAGTGGCCGAGGACTTCATTCAAAACCTCCTGCAGCCCCTTTTTTTCAAAGGTCCCGGTATTGGTCATGAGCCCGTGGGAAAGGCTTCTTATCTTCTGAAGGACATGAGCCTGGATCTCCGAACATTCCTGGATATAATGCTCAACCTCGTCATCGAGGTGGCCTTTCAGGTGCTCCAATTTCATTTGTGAACCGACCAGCAATTGGTTGATGTCATCGTGGAGGTCCGTTCCGATCATTTTTCGTTCGGATTCCTGGGTCTCCACAACGGTCTCCATGAGGTGTTCATCGAAGCGGTGTTTTTCAGTGATGTCCTGAAAAGTGCCCCGGACCTTGATAACCTTGTTGTCCTCGAGGATGGGTTTTCCCATAGCGCGGACCCACCGCTCATTGCTCTTTTCAGTGAGGATCTTGAGTTCAAGATCGTAGGGTCTTTGCTGGTATATGGCCTCTTCTATGGCTTCCCGGATCCTGGTGTTGTGGGGACCTGGGTAATAATTGATCCCTTCTTCGATCGTTACGGGGTCTTCCGGGTCTTTCTCGTGGATCCGGTAGGTTTCTTTGGTCCAGAAAAGGGTGTTGTCCACCAGGTCGATATCCCATCCCCCTATACATGCCATGTACTGGAATTCTTCCATGAGGTGAAGGGCTCTTTTCTGGGTCGTGATATCCTCAATGATGGCCATCAAGCTGGTCCCTTTCTCCGGCCACGGTGCTTCCAGGACATTGACCTTGGTCCACAGGGATTTGCCATTCTTTGTGATATGCCTTTTTTCGAAGGTTTTGGAGCGATGAGCCGGTTCTTCTTCAGAGAGGATCTCCTGAATGATCTTTTCACTATGCTCAATATCCTCTGCGTGGGTCAACTCTTTAAATGAGCTGTTGCATAATTCACGCGGTTCAAATCCGAGCATATCTGCAAAAGCCGGGTTAACCTCTTTGAGGACTCCGGTCTTGGTCATGATAATCATTCCCAGTCTGCTACGATCGAAACAGAACTGAAAAGGGGCATTGATCCTTTCTGAGGGATTATTTGCTTTCGATGACATAAAAGACGGTCATAGCCAAAGGTATGAATCAGTCATTGGATTTCTTTATTTAGGGGTCTTCGATCTGAAAAGTGTTCCGCTTCCTACTACTCTTCAAGCGAAGGCCGATCTGGCTTTGCGGGTGGATGGCGGACCGGAATGGAGTCTTTTATTGGATCCTGCTCCCCGACTCCAAGGTGGGGTGGGGTTCCAGGAAAGCGGCACGGCCCTGGTCGTTCTCAGCCATCAGGAGCATTCCCTGGGACTCGATTCCTTTAATTTTTCGGGGTTCCAGGTTCACCAGGATGGTAACGTGCTTGCCGGGCAGATCGTCGGGCTTGAACTGCTCGGCCAATCCGGCGACAATGGTTCTGTGCTCCGGGCCTATCGATACGGTGAGTTTAAGAAGTTTTTTCGTATTTGATACTTTTTCGGCATTCTCGATCTTTCCGATGCGGATGTCGAGTTTTTTGAAGTCCTCGATCCCCGCAAGCGGGTTTTCGTCCTTTTCTTGTTGAGCTTGAGACGAGGCTTCCTGGGTCTTTTCCTGGCTTTGCGTTTTGAGTTTCTCTACTTGGGCCCGGATCGTTTCATCACCGATCTTATCGAAGAGGTGGCCTGTTTTTTGGATGGGGTGTCCCGCCGATAGAAGGTCATGGTCGCCCACCAGTTGCAGATCTGGACCCAAGAGACCGAGGGTCGTCCGCATCCGCTCGCTGGTGAAGGGGAGAAAGGGATAGAGCAGGATAGCGAGATTGGCGGTGACCTGAAGGCTCATATTGAGGATCGTGGCCGTTCTATCGCGGTCCTCTTTTACGGTCTTCCAGGGTTCGGTATCGGCAAGGTATTTGTTCCCGGCCCGGGCCAGTTTCATAACCTCCATTTGGGCTTCCTTCAAGCGATATTCCTCGATCAGGCCGCCGATCTTTCCGGGGGCTTGTTCCATGACATCGATCAGCTCCTTTTCGGGGGTGGTCAAAGGGCCTCTTTCGGGGACAGCCCCCTCGAAGTGTTTTTGGGTGAGAACGAGGGCCCGGTTCACGAAATTGCCCAGCACCCCGACGAGCTCGTTGTTGTTCTTGCGCTGAAAGTCTTCCCACGTGAACTCACTGTCGCGGTTCTCCGGGGAGATAGAAGTGAGGGTGTAACGGAGGACGTCGATCTTGTCCGGGAAGTCCTCCAGGTAATCGTTCACCCAAACGGCCCAGTTCCTGGAGGTCGAAAGTTTACCTCCTTCCAGGTTGAGGAATCCGTTCGCGGGGATGTTATGGGGGAGGAGGAACCCTTCGTTGTATTCTTTCAGGATGATCGGAAAGATGATGGCGTGGAATACAATGTTGTCCTTGCCGATGAAGCATACCAGCTGCGTATTTTCATCCTTCCAGTAGCGGGCCCAGTTCTTCCCCTGGTCAGCAGCCCATTGTTTGGTGGCCGAGATATAACCGATCGGTGCATCGAGCCAGACGTAAAGGACTTTGCCTTCGTTGTCTTCCACGGGTACCGGGACTCCCCAGTCCAGGTCTCTGGTCATGGCCCTTTCCTTCAGTCCTCCATCGATCCAGGAGAGGCATTGGCCTTTGACGTGCTCCTTCCAGGTGGCGGGGTCGTGATGGGCTTTGCCGTCCAGCTCCCCGTTTTTAATGTAAGCTCTGAGCCAGTCCTCGTGACGGCCCATCGGTAAATACCAATGCGTGGTCTCGCGCCAAACGGGTTTTTTCCCACTGAGCATCGAGACAGGGTCAATTAGCTCGTTGGGACTGAGGCTGGAACCGCACTTTTCGCACTGATCCCCGTATGCTTCATCGTGGCCGCATTTCGGGCAAGTGCCCTGGATATAGCGATCCGCCAGGAATTGGTCTTCTTCCTCGTCGTAATACTGTTGACCGGTCCTTTTGGTCAGGCTCCCCTGTTGTTCGAGTTTGCGGAAGAAATCCTGGGCCGTTTCATAGTGTAGTTCGCTACTCGTGCGGTGGTAGATATCGAAATCGATCCCGAGCCCTTCGAAAGCCTTTTTATTGATCGTGTGGTATTTATTCACGATCTCCCTTGGTTCGACCCCTTCCTTCTTGGCTTGCATCGTAATGGCCGCACCGTGTTCATCCGATCCACAGATAAAAGCCACGTCCTCCCCTTTTTGTCGGAGATAACGTACGTAGATATCAGCCGGCAGGTAGGCCCCGGCGATATGGCCAATGTGAAGCGGGCCATTGGCATAGGGCAATGCAGCGGTGACGAGGTATCGTTCGGGTCGTTTCATGCCCCTATATTACGGGTCTATCAAGTAAGCGCAAAACTAATCCGTTCGATCCGATATTCCTTTGTGGCTTTATTCGGGTCATTTGGTTATCACTTCGCCCGTCATTATGGTGAGATAGATGATCACGGCGTATCGTCCCGCCTTGCCGATCATCATGTAGACCGAAACCCGCCATGCATTGACCTTGAAGATGCCGAGGGCCACGGCCAGCGTATCACCGACGAAAGGCAACCAGCTCATTAGAGCGGAAACGGGGCCGTAACGATGCATTTTATCGTGCAATTGCAGGACCTTTTCCTTTTTGACACCCAGGTACTTGATGATCCACTCCCATTTTCCCAGATAACCCAGTAAATAGGAACTCATGCCGCCGGCCCAGTTTCCCAGGGAAGCCATGATCAGGGTAATGTAGGGATCGTATCCGGCCAGGACCATACCGCCAACCACGATGTCTGAGCTGAACGGGATCACGGTCGCTGCAAGCAGGGATATCAGAAAGAGGCCAAGGAAGCCGTATTCCATTTTGTTCTCTTTTAGGGAGCAGATCGTAGGACCCTAGGTCCATCGATCCATTCAAGACCCCAAAAGAAAGCATTTAGGGAGGGAAATGGGTATTTCTCGTTCGATCAGGACCGAGCGGAATAGCTTTGGCCGATACGAGCCTTGTGGTGGAACGCCTACCTTTGCTGTTCAGTGCAATACCTTGTATGAAACGCGAAAGTCCCGTTAGGATCGTTTTTTTGGCGTCGGTCTTTGTGGCCCTTGCCATCGGTGGGCTTACCATGCTTTTAATGGGATGGCTGCATGGTCGTGTCCTTTGGGTCGAATGGGCTTCTATTACGCTGCTTGCCATACCCGTGGCCTATGGTATCTTTTATTATGTGGTCAAACGCTTTTTGTATGACAGGATCCGTTTGATCTACAAGACCATTCACCGAATGAAGACCCGAAAAGGGACCGCACCAGCGATCGATATGCAAAGTGATGTCTTGGGGAACGTTCACAGGGAGGTGCGTGAATGGGAAGAGAATACCGTTCAGGAGATCCAGCGATTAAGGGACCAGGAAGCTTTTCGGCGTCAGTTCATCGGAAATTTGGCACACGAGCTGAAAACCCCCATTTTCAGTATTCAGGGCCACATTCTCACCCTTCTTGATGGGGCTTTGGAGGATGAGGAGCACAACCGCGTCTTTCTGAGGAAAGCAGCAAAAGGGGTGGAGCGGATGACCAATATCCTGTCGGACCTCGATACGGTCACCCGTATCGAGGATGGCCGATTGGCGTTGGAAATGGAGCGGGTCGATATCGTTAGGCTCGCCGGGGAGCTGATCGAGTCCCTCGATATCAAAGCTCGGGAAAGGGATATTGGCATCCGGATCAAGGAAGGCCATAAAGGGCCGGTCGTGGTGAATTGCGATAAGAAGCGGATCGAGCAGGTCTTGACGAATCTGATCTCCAATTCGATCAGTTATGGGGTATCGGGGGGGATGACGGAATTACGTTTCTACGATATGGACGAGCATATTCTGGTGGAAGTGGCCGATGACGGTGTGGGGATTCCGGAAAGTGAGATCCCCCGCTTGTTCGAACGGTTCTATCGGGTGGATAAGAGCCGTTCGCGCAATGAGGGCGGAACAGGGCTTGGACTGGCCATTGTTAAGCATATCATCGATGCCCACGGACAAAGCATCAACGTTCGGAGTCAGGAAGAGGTGGGGTCCACGTTTTCCTTCACCCTCGAAAAAGCGCGCTGAGGGCCGGATGGGGCAAAAAGGGAGTTTCCGGTTTTGGGGAGTTATCGTACGGGATAAAGTTTCATCAGGATCGGCAGATGATCGCTGAAGCCGTTTTGAAAGACCGGTCCACGGAAGCTTCTGAACGGTTTTTTTCCAAAATGGTGTTCATCCTTCTTCAGTAGGAAAGGGAGGTCGATGACCCGTGATAAGGGTTCTTTCTTCTTTAAACCCCCAGTCCCTTTCAGCAATGTCCCTGAACAGATGAATTGGTCAAGATAGCTCCACTCCCCCTTGTACTTATGGGTTCCCGGAGGGTTGCCCAGGCCGGGTTCGAAGCTTCGGTAAAAGTGTTCCTCTTCGATCCTCGCTGCGATCGTTCTTGCTCCCAGGGTGCCAGCGATACTCCGGTCCTTGGGAGTGTCATTGAAGTCTCCCATGATCAAAATATTCACGTGGTGGTCCCTGGAAAGGAGTGAATCCGTAAACCGTTTCAGGATGGTGGCGGCTCTTATCCTTTTGGGTTCGGTACGAAGTTTCCCCCCGTATCGGGATGGCCAGTGATTCACAAAGATGTGGATGGTATCCCCTTCGAAGAGGCCCCCTTTGGCATAAAGGATATCCCGGGTTCTCTGGCCAGGGGCATCATCCGGAAAACGAACAGGGATGAATCGCTTTGAAAAGAGATCGAACTTTTGGGGTTGAAAAAGAAGGGCAACGTCGATCCCGCGTTCGTCCGGGGAATCTTTATGGATGATCCGATAATCGGCCTTTTTCAAGGGGGATCTTTCGGTCAGAGCTTTCAGGACCCGTTCATTCTCGATCTCGGCCAATCCGATAATGCCCGGAAAACCCCAATCTCCCGCAGCGGCGAGGGTCTTGAGGATGTGGTCCCTTTTCTTTTTGAATTTCCGGTACGTCCATTTCCGCTCTCCATCCGGTGTAAATGCTTTGTCCTCTTTATTCGGGGCGTTGAGGGTGTCGAAGAGGTTTTCCACGTTATAGAAAAGGACTTCACACGTATCCCTGCTGTTCAAAAGTGCCTTCTGGCCGGCACATTGCCGTTCTATAGTCGGGAATGAAAAAAAGAGGATGAAAACAAGCATGCCCGGAACTGAAATGCGGAATGGGAGCGGGCTACTTCTTCGCATTTTCCAGGAATTGTTTTATAGCGGATGATAACATATTGTGTGATCGATGCTGGGGGATCCCCTTGTATTCTTTCAACAAGTCCAATCCTTTGGGCAGATCGAGATGACCTTGCTCAAAATAGGGGCAATGAAGGGTCTTTTGATGGTATCGGGCCAGGTATTCCTGTTCCGTTTGGCCCGGGGTGGGGATGAATATGGCGTGTTTGCCGAAGGTGGAAAGGTCCATGATGGTCGAATAGCCCGGCCTTGAAAGGATCACATCCGCCTCTTTTATTGCTTCCCGAAGGGATCTCGATGACAAGTGTCCATGGCATGGGGTCCCCTCTATTGAACGTTCTTCCTCCGTTTTTTCAGGTAATCCCCGAATCAACCGCTTTGGGCCGGGATGGCCCTTGAATGCAGCAAGGACCTCCTGCTCGAGCATGGACCGCTGGGGTTCTGGTCCCGAAAGGAGGGCCAGAATGGAGGGTTGTTCCGGTAAAGGGGAAGTGGCATTGGGTTGCTGATCCAGGATCGCGGATCGCTGGTCGCCAAGTCCTGTGTCGGGATAAGCAGGCGTACCTTTTTCCTCTTCTGCAGGAGCGAACCGTGAAAGGGGACCCACGAATCGACAGTTCTTCGGGATCGCCTTTGAATGGCAGAGTTCTCCAGCGAGGTTCCCGGACTGACCTTTTATGTCGGGGATCCAACATGTGTCGTAGCGTTCTATGAAGCATTTGTTGGCCCTGAACAGAAGCCAGGTGAGCAAAGGACTCCGGATATGGATCTGGTGGGTCATGAATACGGATGGAAGGAATGGGTGCCACAACCCGTAGCGATTATCAGAGATGACCCCATCGATGTTTTTTGCCCGGACCAGCCGGCGAAGGGAACGATGTTCTTTATAGATCCTTTGGAGAAGAAAGGGGGCCAACATGGCCATTTTCCATGTCATTTTTCCGCGCCGAGGATAGCTGACCCGATATCCCTTCAGTCCCACAATTTCCGTATTGGGGAATTCCTGCTTCAGGAGCTCGAGACCCCCACCTTCCCCGGCCAGGACCGGCTTCCCTCCTTGTCTTTCGACCTCTTTTATTACGGGAATGCAACGGGTTGCATGACCCAGACCCCAATCGAGCGGGGCGATCAATATGCGGGGTTCGCCTTCGGCCATTCCTTTGTTCTCGGAATGTTCCAAAATTAGATGAATAGCGTGGGGATCGGGGTCCATGAGCCCGACTGGATGATTCGCTTTTTGTGGGGATCATACCCCGATCCATCCGCTTTTTTGATCGGGTTTTCTGAAAAGTCCGCCCGCCCCTTAGTGAACGGATCTTTAAAGGCGGAATGCTCCTCGAGGCTCGTATTTTCGCGGTCCAATACCGTTTGCTTTTGGGAAAGAAGAAAAAACTCCAGCGTTTTGCGGAGATCCGGTCCCTGCCCAATGTGGTCGAGGTCGAACCCGATGGGGCCAGGGGGGACCATCCGTTGAAAGGTCAATGGGGGCCGGATTTTTTCGGGGATTCAAACCCCTTGGTCCTTGAGCTTGGTTGTGGAAAGGGGGAATACACCGTGGGATTGGCCCGGAGTTTCCCCGATTTCAATTTTTTGGGTGTTGATATCAAGGGGGACCGCATTTGGAAGGGTGCGCATATCTGTCAAGAGGAAAATGTGTCGAATGCCGGTTTTTTAAGGACGCGGGTTGAGTTTATCGAGCGTTTTTTCGGTCCGGAAGAGATCGATGCCATTTGGCTGCCTTTTTCCGACCCTCAACCCAAAAAAAGACAGCGCAAAAAGCGATTGGTGGCTCCGGCTTTTCTGGGTCGATACAAGGCTTTTTTAAAGCCGGGAGGGACCATACACCTTAAGACCGACAATAGCATTCTTTTCGAATATGCGATGGAAGTGGTCGAAGCGGAAGGTCATGAGTTCGGGTTCTTTACGCGGGACCTTTACGGGCAGGAGGCCATGGGGTTCTTGGGAAACGGTCATCCCGCCATTTCTATTCAGACCCACTATGAACTCAAGGCGATCGAAGGAGGAAGTCAGATCCGGTATCTTTGTTTTCGGCTCCAGGGATAACGTATGCTCACCCTGAGCACAAAACGGTCCCTGAGCCTGGAGCGCTTTCGCTTTGATCAATACTGAGCAGCTTTTTGATATTGAAGACCATTAACTGGAGTGAACGGAACGCCGACTTTTTTGCTGATGTACACGAGGTTGTACGGCATGTTCCCCGGGGTCGGGTTACCACTTACGGTGCCATAGCACGGTTTTTGGGATCGCCAAGTGCTTCAAGGACCGTTGGGTGGGCCATGAACAATGCCCATGGGGCCAAGATATGGGTGCCTGCACACCGGGTCGTGAACCGGAACGGTTATTTGACCGGGAAGGCTCACTTCGGGTATCCCGAACGCATGAAGGAACTTCTTGAAGCCGAGGATGTGACCGTCCGCAATGACCGGGTACTTCATTTTGATTCCTTGTTCTGGGACCCTTCCGAGGCGTTGACGCTCTAAAGGCCGATACCATGGATCAAATTTGTTAAATTTATACACTGATCGAGCTTAATACCGGGCTGGTGTGTGGAAATCTATTGTGGTGACGGTCAGGAGAAAGCTTTCAATTACATGGCAGAGGAAAAGAACGATAATAAGGAATCGGTCACGGAAGAAAGGGTTTGGGAGGCTCTGAAAAAGGTCGTGGAGCCCGACCTCAAGAAGGACGTCGTGACATTGGGTGCGGTTTCCGACTTGGTCGTTGAAGAAGGCCGGATCGGGTTCAAGGTGCAGACAAAGAATCCCGCTATGCATAGCCGGAAGCGGATGAAGGAAGCGTGTGAGTTCGCTATGGAGCGGGCTTTTGGGAAGGATATAACGGTGGATGTGGAGGTCGTTCCAATGGAGGAGCAGCAAGAAAGTGAGGAAAATGGGCAAGAAGGGTTGATGCCTGGTGTTAAGAACCTCATCGCCATTGCCTCCGGGAAAGGAGGGGTCGGCAAATCCACAGTGACCGCCAATCTCGCTGTTTCCCTGGCACAACAGGGATATAGGGTGGGGCTTGTGGATGCGGATATTTATGGGCCCTCGATCCCCTTGATGTTCGACCTTGTGCACGACAAGCCGAAAACGGTCCAGAAGAACGGGCAGAACCTTATTCGACCGCTGGAGAATTACGGCGTAAAAGTGCTTTCCATCGGTTTCTTTGCCGATGTATCCCAGGCCATTGTTTGGCGTGGACCGATGGCCACGAAGGCGATAACCCAGATCTTCCGCGATGCCGATTGGGGGGAGTTGGACTATGTGCTTATCGATCTGCCCCCCGGTACTGGGGATATTCATTTGACCATCGTTCAGTCCGTCCCTTTAACGGGGGCAGTGGTCGTAAGTACGCCTCAGAATGTTGCTCTCTCGGATGCCAGAAAGGGGGTGAATATGTTCCGGATGGAATCGATCAATGTGCCGGTCGTTGGTTTGATCGAGAACATGGCTTATTTTACGCCAGCTGAACTCCCCGATCACAAATATTATATCTTTGGTCAGGGAGGCGTTCAGCGATTGTCTGAACAAGTGGGAACACCTTTATTGGGTGAAGTGCCGTTGGTTCAAAGTATCCGGGAGTCCGGGGATGTAGGAAAGCCTGCTGTCCTTCAAAAGGACACCCCTTCCGCCAAAGCTTTTCAAGAGCTTTCGGAAAACTTTATCAGGCAGGTTGAATGGCGGAATGAGCACCTTGACCCTACCCAAAGGGTGGAGGTAACGCAGAAATGAGCAACCTTATAGGAATGAACGACCGATCACGAGAAGAGACCGTACAAAAGGTCCAAAAAGCCCTCGGTGACCTCCGGCCGTTTCTCGAAGTCGACGGGGGCGATATCACCCTTGAAGAGGTAACGGAAGGAGGTGTGGCGAAAGTTCGACTTCATGGGGCTTGTAGCTCTTGCTCGATGAGCACGATAACCATGAAAACGGGGGTTGAAGAAGCGATCCTTCGGGCTGCACCCGAGGTTCATTCTGTAGAGGCGGTGAACATGCCAGACCCCGATAAAGCCACACCTTATGGAAAGTAATCCATACGCCCTGACGATCGGTCCCTCGAAAAGCGTTTTGAAAGGGACGAAATGGTGGGTCGCTCTTTTCCTGATGGTGACGACCCTTCCCTCCTGTGCGCCTGAGTTGGATGCTCCCGATGCGGATCCCGGGAATGCTGACCCCACCCGGACGGTCTATATGGGAGAAGGCTTCTTGGCCGGTTACCGGGATGGTTCTTTGTTCGATAAAGGCCAAAAAAAGGGAGTTGCAGAGCTGATAAGTCGGCAATTCGAAAAGGTTGGCGGGAAGTCGGTACGGCATCCCATGATGCCCGATTATACAGGAATGGGTATCAATCACAAGCCCTGGGAGAGTGATTTTGTGACCAAGAGCAAATTGAAGGTCGTCGAGCAGTGCAATGGGGAAGAGGGTTTCGCGCCTGTATTTGAGCGTTTTAATGAAAGCGAGGCCGTTCCTTATTTAAAGCGGGTGGAGGGGCCCGAAAAGGTCACCAACCTTGCTGTTCCCTTTGCGAAGACGAGGGACCTGCTCGACCCCTCGTTCGGCAAGAGTTATTCGGCCGGGAACGACAATCCTTATTATCATCGTTTCGCCTCTCTTGCCGGTGTTTCTACGGTTTTAGAGGATGCTCTTGAGCGCGATCCGTCCTTTCTTGTCCTTTGGACCGGTAAAGAAAATATTTACGATTACTGCCGACATGGTGGGAAAGGCAAGCGCATACCCCCGGCATCGCTTTTTGCGGCCCGTTTGGATACGATCCTTCAGCGCTTTGCTGATTCGGGTGTAACAAAAGGACTGATCGCCAATATCCCCCATATCGATGACATCCCCTATTACAACACCATCCCCTACAATGGAGCTGAGCTCAGCAAGTCCAAGGCCGATTCCCTGACCGATATTTACGAGAACAACGGGGTCGGTCATATTGAATTCCAGGAGGGGGCCAATCCTTTCATCATCAATGATTCTACGGCCCCAAAAGGGGTCCGTCAAATGATCGAGGGTGAACGAATATCCCTGAGGATCCCCCTTGATTCCCTTCGGTGTAAAGCCATGGGGGTTCTTTTCGAGACCATCCCTGATAAGTATTCCCTGGACAGCGGGGAGATCCGTTTGGTTAAGCAAAGGATCCGTGCTTATAATCAGGTCGTTCGGCAAAAGGCTGATCAGTATGGGTTCGGCATGGTGGACATGCGGGAATTTTTCTCGAGGGTGGGAGGATCGATCACTTATGACGGAAAAAGCTACAGCGCTGAGTTCGTAAGGGGAGGATTTTTCAGTCTGGATGGTTATCACCCCACATCAAAGGGAAATGCGTTGATCGCTGACCGCTTCATCGAGGTTTATGATCAACGCTACGACGCTTCTCTACCGGAGGTCCATTGTTCCGATTGTCATGGGACGCTTTTTCCCTGATAGGGAATGGTTAAGCTGAATAGCCCTTGTTTTTCAAGTGGTCGCGTTCGTGGTCGGCGCGCTTTCCTTCTGAGCTCTTCTGAATTCCTCGACCGCATTTTGAGGCTCGTTCCAGATAGCACTGGCGAGTACGGCTCCCTTGAACCCCAACTCCCGGAGTAGTCCGATCCGTTCCGGGTCGACGCCCCCAAGGGCATATACTTCATTTTGGCTTTTTTTCAAAACGGACATGAGAGTTTCCCGGGAGAACCGGATCCGGGGGTCCGTATTAAAAGGTTTCTCCAGAACTGAGCTTAAAAGAATATGGTCGTAATGGGACCGTTCTTCAAGTATTGAAGAGAGTTTGTGGCAGGTACGCGTGAAGAGAAGCCCTCTGTTGCGTTGTCTGAACCATTTGAGCTTTAATTTTCCCAGTAGCCCCCGTTTTCGGTGTTTTTGGGAAAGGTGTAGCCCTTTTACGCCGTATTCGACCCCGAGGGAATGGTGCGAATGAAGGATGATCCGATCCCTGAAGAAAGGGGGAATGGATTCGATGAATTCGGCTATTTCTTTGGCATTGCAACGGGGTTTCCGGAGGTGAAAAGTTTGCAGACCGTCTTTGAACAATTGGGTCACGATGCCTGTCTCTTCCCGAAAACCCTTGCTTTGATCCGACAACACCACAATTTCCATAGCCGACCTTATTGGGGCATCTTATCACATACTTGACCCATTTCGAGGATCAGAGATGCATCATCCTCTATGGCATTGCCGACGACGACCAGGTCTGCTCCTGCATTGAATGCGCGGTCTGCTTCTTCAGGGGTCCGGATCCCCCCACCGAGGATCAGTGGGAGGGAGATCCGTGCCTTGACGGCTTCGATCATAGAGGGAGTGATCGGATATTCCGCACCGCTCCCTCCATCCATATAAATGAGGCGTAGGCCGAGCATTTCCCCGGCCATGGCAGTACAGGCGGCAATATCGTCCTTATCCCTAGGGATCGGGTCTGTATTGCTCATATAAGACGCTGTGGTAGGCTTTCCGCTCTCAATAAGCATATATCCGGTCGGAAGCACTTCAAGACCCGCTTTTTGGATACGTGGGGCGGAGATCACATGGTGGCCGATAAGGGTTTCGGGGTTTCTCCCCGAAATCAGGGAAAGAAAAAGAATGGCATCGGCCTGGTCGCTGATCTGAAGCGGACTTCCCGGGAACAAAGTGACCGGCATATCTGCCCGGGAACGGATCCTTCTGACACAGCCCGATAAATTTTCCTCGACCATCAGGCTCCCGCCGATGAAAATGTGATGGATCCCTGCTTTATTGGCGAGTTCCACGGTCCTTTCAACCCGGTCCTCGTTCGTAAGCTCATCGGGGTCCACCAAGAGGGCGATCCGCCTTTCCTTCCGATCGGCTCCTTCCTGAATATGATCTAGGACCTGCTTCACTATATGGGGTTCGTCATTGAACTTCGTCCTGCTTTATGGACGAATGAGATCGGGCCTGTGGATGCCACAAAGCTAAGGAAATTATCAAGATGTCCATGCAATAAAGTATTCACCGAGCCATTCGTGACGAAGGCGGAGTACGTCTTCCCGTTCTTGATCATCGGGATGGATCGTGCAATACATATGCCCGGCCCGGCGAAAATCAAAAGGTTCCGTACGGATCTGCCAGGCAAAGTTGGGAAGTCCCCCGACAGCTTTATATACGGCCTCTTTTATGGCCCATACGGCGATAAGAAAAGCTTCTTCTTCGGTGCTTGTCAACCCTGTGCTGAATTCTTTCTCAAAGGGGTGCAGGAAGCGCTCGGCGATCCTATGGACCCTGGGATCCATACCTTGAAGATCGATACCCAGAAAAGTGGTGGGTCGAACGATGACGGCTACCAATTCCCCATCGTGGGTGATCGAAATGCTTTCTTCCCGGCTTTCTCCAGGACTGATCAAAAAAGGTGAGCCAGAGGGGTGATAGCCTATGGATGCCTCCGACGGTGAGAGCATGGACATCAGGATCCGGGCAGCGAGCCATTGCTTTTGCCGGACCGGATGGCGAAGTTTGTGAAAGGTGGACCGTTCCTCCTTATGGAGCGGTGCTTTTCGGTATAGGCTTTGGATCGATTCGGTTGCTGACCAAACCAAAAGGCCACCCGCATCCGGAAAGTATTTGCTATGGACGAGGGGCAAAGAACTTGTTACTTTTGAATCAGCAAAGTTTCTTTTCTTTGGCCAAAGAAGCAGGAAATTTTATTAATTTGACCCGAAACGTCCGTCCTTTATGCGTATTATTCATGTCCTTCTCTTCGGGGTTTTGACCTTTTTGATGGTGAATGTAACGGGAGCACAGGAATTGTATCCCGTAGAAGTGGACGATGCCTTTGGCTATATTAACAAGTCTGGTGAGATGGTGATCGAGCCCCGTTTTGACAAGGCTTATCATTTCCATGAGAAACGGGCTCAGGTAAAAAAGGGAAAAAAATCCGGCTTTATCGATCCTCAGGGTAATGTGGTGATCGAGATCAAGTACGACCAGGTGCGCAAGTTCAAGAATGGTTGGGCGGCCTGTCTTGAGGATAAGAACCTATTAAAGGACAACGAATGGGTTTATTTGAACAAATCTGGAGAAAAACAATTGCAGGTGACCTGTCAGTATGCTTATAATTTTCACGAGGGTCGTGCAAAAATTCAAGTCGATGGCAAACTGGGTTTTATTGACCGGGAAGGTAAAAAGGTCATCGAACCGGTCTACGACAAAGCCTATCTGTTCTCTGAAGGTTTGGCAAGGGTCTCCAAGGGGCACAAATGGGGCTATGTGAATAAGGAGGGAAAAATGATGATCGATCTTCAGTATGCTGAATGTTTCGATTTTTCAGAGGGGCTTGCCAATGTGAAAGTCCCCGGTACCGGGAAATGGGGATATATTAATAAATCGGGCGAAT
The DNA here is from genome assembly GCA_964453635.1 of uncultured Weeksellaceae bacterium. Lineage (GTDB taxonomy): Bacteria > Bacteroidota > Bacteroidia > Flavobacteriales_D > CAYVSK01 > CAYVSK01. The sequence continues at coordinate 53,261 of CAYVSK010000002.1, forward strand.
TTGAGATCCAGCCCCAATTCGACCGGGCTTACTTTTTCAATGAAGGGCGGGCCCTGATTCGGGTTGGCGATCCGGAGGATGGAAAGTTCGGGTACATCGGAAAGCAGGGTGAGGTCCTCATCAATCCCGTCCATTACGGGGCGCATCATTTCCACCAGGGCCTGGCCAATGTGGCCAAGGAGTCCGGGAATGAACTTAAATGGGGGTACATCAACAAAGCGGGAAAAGTCGTCATTGCCCGTCAATTCGCTTATCCTTCCGATTTCAAAAAAGGCTTGGCCAAAGTACGGGTCGGAAGCCGTTCCTCCGGCGTTCAAGGTTACATAGACCAGAACGGGGAGTTTGTCTGGAAATCCGAGTGATTCAGCCCATTTTCGGTTTTTTCCCCGGAGTTTTGTACCTTTGCATAGCTTTTTCAAACATCAAAAAACAAGTTCAGACCATGAGCAATACGGAGGAAAGTAAGACAATGGATTACAAGGTAAAGGACATTAGCCTCGCCCCGATGGGCAGGAAAATGATCGAACTGGCCGAAAAGGAGATGCCCGGCTTGATCTCTGTCCGGGAAGAATACGGCCCCCAGAAACCCCTGAAAGGGGCAAGGGTGGCTGGTTGTTTGCACATGACCGTGCAAACTGCAGTTCTTATTGAAACCCTTCTGGAATTGGGAGCCGAGGTCCGCTGGTGTTCCTGTAATATCTTCTCCACGCAGGACGAAGCAGCTGCCGCTATGGCTGAGGCAGGTGTCCCGGTATTTGCCTGGAAAGGCATGACCGAAGAGGAATACAATTGGTGTATCGAACAAACCTTGTTCTTCGGGGATGATAAACGCCCCTTGAATATGATCCTCGATGATGGTGGGGATCTTACGGAAATGGTCTTCGAGGAATATCCGGAATTGGTGGAACACATCAATGGCCTTTCCGAAGAAACGACCACAGGCGTGCACCGTCTTTATGAAAGGGAGAAGAACGGAAACCTTCCCCTTCCCTCTTTTAATGTGAACGATTCGGTGACCAAGTCCAAGTTCGACAACAAGTATGGATGTCGTGAATCCCTTGTGGATGGCATTCGTCGGGCTACCGACGTGATGATGGCCGGAAAGGTCGCTGTGGTTTGCGGTTATGGGGACGTCGGCAAAGGCTCCGCCCAATCCCTCGAAGGTGCCGGTGCCCGTGTTATCGTGACCGAGATCGATCCCATATGTGCGCTTCAAGCTGCTATGGACGGATATGAAGTCCGTAAGCTGGACAATGTGATCGATGAGGTCGATATCGTGGTCACTGCGACCGGCAACAAGGATATCGTGACCGACCGTCATTTTAAAAAGTTGAAAGACAAAGCCATCGTTTGTAACATCGGTCACTTTGACAATGAGATCGATATGAAGTGGTTGGAGGAGAATTACGGCAACACGAAGGATACCATCAAACCCCAGGTCGACAAATTCACCATTGATGACAAAGATGTGATCGTTCTGGCTGAAGGGCGTTTGATCAACCTCGGTTGTGCGACCGGCCATCCATCGTTCGTGATGTCCAATTCATTCACAAACCAGGTGTTGGCCCAGATCGAGTTGTGGAATCGACCGGACGATTATGAGAACAAGGTCTATACCTTGCCCAAACATCTCGATGAAAAAGTGGCCAGTCTACACCTCGATAAGATCGGTGTTGAATTGGAGGAATTGAACAAGGAACAAGCTGAGTATATTGGGGTTCCCAAAGAAGGTCCCTACAAAGGGGAGCACTATCGTTACTGATCCCTTTGGCAGCTTAATAAAAGAAACCCCGCTTCTTTTGAGGCGGGGTTTTTTTTGTTCTTTTCAGTTGGTGATCCTTAGGATACTGTTCTCTTTCTGTGTGCTATATTCCCGGAGTGCTTGGCTCGCCGGTCCTTTGATCACTGTTCCGTCCGTGATGGAATAAACGGAGCCGTGGCAATCATCGCAAACGATCTTGATATCCGATGAATCCACCCGGGCCGGATCGCAATTTTCCTGGGGGCGGTATGTACAATGGCGGTCGTAGGCCTTGAATTCGTCCTGGGCCAGGCGGTAAACGATCAATCCTTTCGAGCCCCCCGTCAAGTAAAGCCAGCCTCCTACTGTTCGCAGATCCTGATAGGAAGGTTGGTCGATATTGATCGTGATGTCCACGTTCACATGCGGAACATTGGATTCATCTTTATCGCATCCCTGCATCCCCAAGAAAAAAAGGCTTCCGCTCAAGAGCATCGCTTTTGGGAAAAGCGTCCGCAGGGGTCCCGGTAAATTTTTAAATTGCATATTTCCGAATTTACTGGGTTCGGGGCGAATTTTCTTAGCGCTTCCTCAAATTGGTTTCCATCCCTTATCTCCGTCCTCAAATAACAGCCTTTTTGCTTTTTACCTCCCTGCTGTGTACCATCCCCGCCTGTAATAACCAGAAAGCACCGCAAGCTACCTCTGCCGAAAAACGGAAGAAGGAATTGGAGAAAAAAGAAGAGGAACGAAAAGAGAAGCTGGAGGAAGCCCGGGAGGAAGCTCGTGAAAAGCACCGGGAAATGCAGACGAAAGAGACCCGGAAACGGATGAAGCGAAACCGCAAAAAAGCCCGGCGTTACAACCAGGGAAATAAGGATTTCTTTCTGATACGTTGGTATAAGCAATTGAAATACAAGATTAAAAAGTGGTAATGCTGCCTTGTTCCGGTCAATTTTTGCTTTTTCCATCGATCCGACCCTTTATCTTTTCAGGGTCTGGGAAAAGAAAAATTTGGAAAGACCTTTTGAGGCTACTTTCTTGTTCTTCGCACGCAATTTTTCTAAATTAGTGCTCTTCTTATTTGGAACGGTCCGCTGCAGGGACGCTTAAACCCAAGCTATGGCACACAGAATCTGGTTGTTGGCTACGCTGCTCTTACTCTTTTCTTTTTCGGGTGTTTATTCCCAGGTAGGGAGCGGCTCCATACGGGGAAAACTGCTCGACCAGGAGACCGGTGAACCCATTCCTTTTACCAACGTAGCTGTACTGAAATCCGGGAGGCAGATCGGGGGAACTTCCTCGAACCTTGAAGGGGTCTTCGAGATCAAGAATCTGGAACCCGGTGAATATACCCTGCGCGTTACCAATGTTCAGTATCAGAAGTACAAACAGACGGGTGTACGGGTCAAATCCGAGCAACTGACCCGGCTGGACCCGATCCGGCTGGCCTCTTCCAGCAAAGAGATCGACACCTTCGTGGTCAAGGATTACAAGGATCCGATCGTTAGTTCGGGGGAGGGTTCCAAGACCACCATGACCCGGGAGAATATTGATAAGATGCCCTCCCGGGATGCCTCCGGTATCGCTTCTCAGGCTGCGGGCGTTTATAAGCAGGAAGGTGATGATGATCTGAACATGCGGGGAGCCCGGAGTAGCGGGACCCAATACGTGATCGATGGTGTAAAGGTGCGTGGATCGGCCGATATTCCCAAAAGTGCCATGGAGGAGGTGACCGTTTTCTCTGGCGGGCTCCCGGCCAGTTACGGGGATGCCACCGGGGGGGTGATCAATATTTCGACCCGGAGTTTCACCGAAGAATTTTTCGGGAGTATTGAAGTGGCCAGTTCCGGCTTTAAACTGCCCAACGGGGACGGGATTGCCTCGAACGGTTTCGAAAAGAACCAGCGTGTGGTGGGGCTTGACGATTACGGCTACAACCTGATCGAAGGAACCGTTTCCGGCCCCTTGTTCTGGAAGAAAGACACCGCCGGCGAAAAAGAGGAGCCTTTGCTTGGCTTCTTCCTTTCGGGAAATGCCACCCACGAAACGGATCCGAGGCCGACCGCCACAGACATTTGGCGTATAAAACCAAGCGTCCGTGAAGAACTCATCCAGGATCCCCTTCGCCCTGCGGGGCAGGGAACCGGCGCTTTCTACAATGCCGATTTTATTAAGAAGGACGCCTTTGAAAGGGTGGATACCAGGCAGAACGTCCATAATACCGAAGCCAGCCTTTCCGGCAAGATCGATGTGAATACCGGGGGCAACACCAAACTGACCTTCGGGGGTTCCGGTTCCTTTTCAAAAGGAAAAGAGAGGGATTACCGCGGTTCTCTTTTCAATTACCACAACAACAGGCTCGAAACTTCTTATGATTGGCGTGCATACGGGAAGTTCAGCCAAAGTTTCGAAGGGGGTGGGGATGACACCACATCGGCCATCAAAAGCGCCCGCTATTCCATCATGGTGGACTATTCCAAAAATTTCCGAAAAACGGAGGACGCTACACACGGGGAAAATTTCTTCAATTATGCGTATGTTGGGAAATTCGAAACCTTCCGGGAGCGATCCTACGAATTCAAGGAGGTGAACGGCTCCATGGTGCGTGAACACAATGGATTCAACGATACGCTCGTGCGCTTCACCCCGAGCAGTAAGAACCGGGCCCTGGCTGCTGTTACTACCCAGTATTTCAACCTCTTCGACAAGGTCGAGGGCCATTACGAAAGGCTCGATCAGGTCCGCCAGAACAATGGATTGCTGAATGGGGACCAACCTCAGAGTGTTTACAATATCTGGGAGAACGTTGGTAATCGCGACAATTCAGGCTCTGATTACGGGATCCGGGACAACACCCAATTTCGTATAACCGCTAAGGGGTCCGCCGATTTCGGGGACCACGATGTTTCTATCGGTTTCGAGTACGAACAACGGATCGATCGTTCCTATTCCCTGGAACCGGTTGCACTCTGGGGGCGGATGCGCCAAATGGCCAATTTCCACTTAAGGGAATTGGACCGAAGTGACACGGCGGTCACCAATTTCGGGTCCTTCCAGCAATGGGATTATGAGCGAAAGGTCGGGGATGATCAGTTCTTTTTTGACCGTCAACTCCGTAAAAAGTTGGGGATGAACCCCGATGGGAATGAATGGATCGATGTGGATGCGCTCGATCCTTCCACTTTCAGCCGGGATATGTTCAGTGCTGAAGCCCTGCTGAACGACGGGAATAACCTCGTATCTTACAGGGGATTTGATCATACCGGCGACAAGGTGACCGACAATCCCTCTTTCAAGGATTTTTTCAATGAGGTCGATGAGAATGGGAATTTTGCCCGGTCGGTGGGCCCGTTTGAACCCATTTATATGGCCGGCTACGCCATGGACAAATTCGTACTTGACGATATCGTCTTCAACATGGGGGTACGCGTTTCCCGTTTTGACGCGAACCAGCCGGTCCTCAAGGACAAATTCCTCTTCCGGGAGGCCAAGACCGTCCGTGAAGCCGGGGACCTCGGCCCACATCCGTCGAGCATTGCCAAGGATGCTGTTGTCTATGTGGACGATGTTAACGACCCCTCCCAGGTCAGGGGGTACCGAGAAGATAATACCTGGTTCAATGCCCAGGGTGAAGAGATCAATGATCCGGATGCCCTTAGAACGGCCACGGGTATCGCGCCCTACCTGGTCGGTGACCCCGATCGTACGGTGAGCCCGAGTGCCTTCACGGATTATGATCCGCAGATCAATGTAATGCCGAGGATCTCCTTTTCCTTTGAGGTCACTGATGAAGCCCTCTTCTACGCGCATTACGATGTGCTGACCCAACGGCCCAACCGGGGGATCCGAATTGAACCGGTCAAATACCTCTTCGCTGAAAGCCAGGACCGGGTCATCAACAATCCCAACCTTCAACCCGAGAAAACGATCGAATACGAGGTCGGGTTCCGGCAGAAACTCACCAAAAGTTCCGGTTTGGAACTTTCGGCCGTTTACCGTGAACTAAGGGACATGGTACAGTTGACCCGTGTCTCCGGGGGGTATCCAAAACCCTATAAAACCTGGGGCAACATTGACTTCGGGACCGTTAAAAGCTTTACGGCCCAATATGATCTGCGGAGGACGGGGAACTTGTGGCTAAAGGCCAATTATACCCTTCAATTCGCTGATGGTACTGGCTCCAGCCCGACCACGCAGTTCAGGCTCGTCAATGCTGGACAACCCAATTTGAGGACCATTGCTCCCTTTGATTACGATCAACGTCATCGCTTTACCATTACGGCTGATTATCGCTTCAAGGGTAAGAATTACCGAGGTCCCAGGATCTTCGATGTGCCGGTTTTCAAGAAAATGGGTGTGAACCTCGAATCCAATTTCGGTTCCGGAACGCCCTATAGCCAGCAGGTCTTCGCTACGCCGGAGGGAACGGGTGGTGGTTCTCCCACCCTCGAAGGGCGCTTGAATGGGTCCAGGAAACCCTGGCAATTTCGGGTGGATGCCCAGATCGACCGGGATATCAAACTCCGGTTCGGAGGGGATGACGAGAATGGCCAAAGCAGTACGGCCGATCTGAACGTCTATCTCCGCATCAACAACCTTTTTAATAACCTGAACGTTACCAATGTTTATCGGAAGACCGGGGATCCGGACGACGATGGATACTTGATCTCAAAGCGTTTCCAATCCGAGATCGAATCCAAGAAGGATTCCAAAACCTTTCGCCAGTTGTACCGGATGAAGGTCAACAATCCCTTTAATTATGGTCTTCCGAGGGTGATGCGAATCGGGGCCACCCTAAGTTTTTAAAATGAATGCTTCTCCGTTAATAAAGTTTGGATCATGAAAGGATCGTTCAGGATCATATCAATAGCCTTCGCTTCTATTCTGTCTATCGGTGCCTTGAATGCAAGGGTCGGTGAACATGATAAGGATGGAAGTGCCGAGGGGGGCAAACAAACCCTGGCCGCCGGATGTGCACCCGCAACGGCTGCTACCGAACTGAAATTGAACAACGTCCGGGCTCTTATACAGAGCGGTGGGGACATGTGGTGGGATTTTGAGACCGCCCAATATGAAGTCCCCAAAGGTTCCGATCAACACTCCATTTTTGCTGGATCCCTCTGGATGGGCGGGGTCGATGTGAATGAGCAATTGAAACTGGCCGCTCTACGCTTTAGACAAGGCAACGATTACTGGACCGGTCCCCTTACCGTAGATGGTGATGCTTCCGTCGATCCGCAAACCTGTAAGAAATATGATCAGCATTTTCCGATCAACCGGGGGGCTGTTCAAAAACACAAATTCTGTACGAGCAATCCGAGTGAATGCCCCAACTATGAGATCCCTGAGACCATTAAGAATTGGCCCGCCCACGGGGATGTGAGCAAGAACCAGGATTTCTTTCTGGCCCCCTTTAAGGATGACAACGACAATGGATTTTACGATCCGGAGAATGGAGACTATCCCTGGTACGATCTCGAGGGTGAGATCGATTGCAAAACCGACCGAACCGTTACCCTATTCGGGGACAAGACGCTTTGGTGGGTCTTTAACGACAAAGGGAACGTCCATACGGAATCCCAGGGGGATCCCATTGGGATGGAGGTGAAAGCTCAGGCATTCGCGTTTTCGACAAACGATGCTGTGAACAACATGACCTTTTACAACTATGAATTGATCAACCGGGGTACACAAACCCTGAATGAGACCTATTTTGCTCAGTGGGTCGATGCTGACCTCGGTTGTTTTAACGACGATTACGTGGGTTGTGATGTTGGCCGGGGACTTGGCTACGCCTTTAATGGGGACAATTTTGATGAGAACTGTCAAGGGAACAAAGGCTACGGTTCCAATCCCCCGGCTGTGGGTGTCGACTTTTTTGAAGGGCCTTATCAGGATAGTACCGGGAAGGACAACAAAACTGGTATCGGACCGAATCAGGCACTCGATGGGAATGGGATCGGATACGGTGATGGTATTATTGACAATGAGCGCTTTGGAATGCGTCACTTCTTTTTCCATAACAATTGTCAGAGTGGCCCCCGTTGCGATCCCCAAATAGCCACGGAATATTACAATATGATGAGCGGGTTCTGGCTTGACGGCACCCGTATGGTTTACGGCGGAAATGGCCACGTCGGTGATCCCGATGCGACCGATTTGGAGGCTGACTTCATGTTCCCGGGGAGTTCCGACCCAAAGAATTGGGGTACAGGTGGCGAGGATCCCGGTTTCCCGTGGACCGAGGTGAGTGCCGGGAATCAACCAGGAGATCGCCGTTTCCTTCAATCTGCAGGTCCCTTTACACTTAAACCCGGGGACGTGAACAATATTACGGTCGGTGTGGTATGGGCCCGGGCTGCTAGCGGCGATGCGCAGGCTTCTGTACAATCTCTGAAAGTGGCTGACGAAAAGGCCCAGTCCCTGTTCGACAACTGTTTCGAGGTATTGGACGGTCCGCATGCGCCCGAACTCAATATCCAGGAACTGGACAAAGAACTTATCCTTACGCTTTCCAACCCGGGTTCTTCGAACAACGCGAACGAAGATTATGCCGAGGTGGACCCGTTCATCCCCGAGCAGATCGTTGAGACCAATGTGCAATATAAGTTCGACAGTACCACGGGACAATACGAGAAGATCGTAACAGAGGACACCATGCAACTGGACCGGAAATTCCGGTTCCAGGGTTATAAGATCTTTCAGGTCAAGGATGAAACGGTTGGTCCGGACCAATTGGATAATCCTGATCTTGCCCGGGAGATCATTCAGGTGGATGTCAAGGACAGCATCGATAAGATCGTGAACTTCGAATTCGATTCCGATATTGGCCACTCCGTTCCCGTTGTAAAAGCCGATAGTGTAAATCAGGGAATCTCCCATTCATTCAAAGTGACCGAGGATCAATTTGCTCAGGGGGATCCAGAGCTGATCAATCACAAGAAATACCATTTTATTGCCGTCGCCTATGCCCACAACAACTTCAAAGATTTTGATCCCAACGATCCGGATAAGTTGGACGGGCAGAAGGAACCCTATCTGGGAAGTCGACAGACCGCGGGTGGGCAATCCATCGTGCCGGTTACTGGGATCCCACATATCCCGCGCCCAGAGAAGAACGGAACAGACCTGAACGCTGAATATGGTGATGGTATTCCGGTCACCCGGATAGAGGGTCAGGGCAATGGAGGCCTGGTTCTTGATCTTACCGAACAGACCGAGGAACGGCTCCTGGAAAAAGATACTGTGGCCCATCCCACTTATTTAGCCGGAAAAGGTCCGATCGATATCAAGGTCGTCGATCCGTTGGAATTGCCGGATGCTCGCTTTGAACTAAAAGTCAAGGATGATACGGCGGCATCCCTCGATGAAGCCTATTGGCAGCTCGTCAACCTGGATAACGGAGATACGGTCAACTCCACCCAGACCATCGATATTCGTAACGAACAGCTCATACCGGAATGGGGGATCTCGATCACTGTTGCCCAACAGACCTATACCGAAGAAACCGATAACGGGAAATATACGCCACCCCTGAATTCCTCACTGGAATATGCTGATTCCTCTAAACAGTGGTTGGCCGGGCTATCCGATCAGGAAGGCTTCGATTATCGTAACTGGATTCGTTGCGGGACCCAACAAGAAGAGAGTCAAGCTAAATGGGACGACTACGTGGGAAGATGTGATCAGGAGCGCTATGAGCAGTTAATTGGCGGAACTTGGGCTCCGTTCAATGCGGTGGCGGTCAAACCCCGGGAGCATATGCCTCTAACAAGTGATATAAAGGCCCAGGTGAATAGCTCTGCTTCTGACTTTGGCTCCAATCAGAGTGTTGACATTGTTTTCACCGATAATAAGAGCAAATGGACCCGCTGTCCCGTTCTGGAGAACCAACACGATGATACACGGGCCCAGGGTGGTGCCAAAAAGCTCGGATTGAGGCAAGCTCCCTCTGTAGATAAGAACGGAAACCCGGATGGGTCCGGAACCATCGGGATGGGATGGTTCCCGGGTTATGCGATCAACCTCGAGACGGGTGAACGGTTGAATATGGCCTTTAGTGAGGATTCCTGGCTCGCGTTGGAAAATGGCCGGGACATGCAGTGGAACCCGACTTCCAATATGACCACCACTTTCAGCAACCCGACCTCCCCGCAAGGGAAATTGTTCGGTGGGAAACATTACATCTATGTTTTCGATTCCCGCCAGGACATCGACCAGAGTTTCATGCCACCTTACGACCAGGGCCAATTCATTTACGATAAGATCAAAGGTGGATTTGATAATTCGCTCGAAAGACAACGGGTATGGAGTCCCTGCATTTGGGTCGGTGCCCCTATGCGCGCAGAGGAAGAGGAACTGCTTTCGACCGAAGCGCGGGTTCGTTTAAGGGTCGCTAAAAAGTATGAGAAGTTCCAGACCTCTGCTCAGCCGGAGAACAATAACAACCCCATGTACCGGTTCGATACGAAAGGGTCGGCCACCGAGACCAATGTCAAGGAGACCGCGAAAGAAATGTTGGATACCATTAAAGTGGTCCCCAACCCTTATTACGCTTTCTCTTCCTATGAGGAAGACAAGCTCGATAACAAGATCAAGATCGTGAACCTTCCCCAGGAATGTACGGTCAAGATCTTCAATGTAAGCGGGACCCTGATCCGGACCCTGAAAAAGGACAACGACCTTACGTGGCTCGAGTGGGACCTCAAAAATGAAGCAAGGATCCCCATAGCCAGCGGGGTCTACATCATGCATGTTGATGCTCCGGGCATCGGAGAGAAGGTATTGAAGTGGTTCGGGGTGATGCGACCGCAGGATCTCGATAACTTCTGATCAGGATCGTACGAATTACTGTGACCGAATAATTTTTGTCTTATGGTTTTTTTAAGGACATGCATCAGTTTGGCAGTATTTGCCCTTTTGGTCTTGGGGATCGGCCATCCCCTCAAAGCTGGTAACGAAGACCGGGCAGGCTCTGCCGGGGGAACCCAGCTTCTGATCAATCCCTGGGCCCGGAGTGCCGGTTGGGCTGGAGCTAACGGTGCCACGGCCACTGGGATCGAGGCGACCTACATGAACGTTGCCGGTCTGGCTTTTACGGAAAAGACCGAATTGCTGTTTTCAAGAAGCCAGTACCTGGTCGGTTCCGGGATCAATATCAGCGCTGCTGGTTTTTCTCAGAAAGTCGGGGAAACCGGCGTTTTAGGGCTGAGTGTTATGAGCATGAACTTCGGGGATATCCAGGTTACAACGACCGACCTTCCCGAAGGGGGAGCCGGGACCTTTTCACCCAACAATGCCAATGTCGCTCTTTCTTATGCCAAAGCATTCTCCAAGACGATATACGGGGGATTTACCCTTCGGGCGATATCGGAACAGATCGCCGATGCCAGCGCTCAAGGGATTGCTCTTGATGCCGGGATCAGGTATCATACAGGTAAGAACGACCGGACCAAGATCGGGATCGCCCTCAAAAATGTAGGACCGCCCATGAGTTATGAAGGAGATGGGATCTCATTTACGTCCCAGGCCCCCAGTGGTGACCATCAACAAACCGTGGAACATCGGTCCGCTGATTTCGAGATTCCATCCCTGGTCAACATTTCGGCTTCCTATGATATCCCCATTAGTGAAAAACACGAAATGACAACGGCTGCTACCTTTACGTCAAATTCCTTTACGAAAGATCAGGGCTCTTTTGGCCTTGAATATGCTTTCCGGGAACGTTTTAAATTCCGGGTCGGCTATAAGTATGAGGGTGGGATCGGCGACGAGGCCGAAAGAACGACCGTATATACCGGCCCCACCGGGGGATTGAGTTTTCGTCTTCCGATCGGGGAGGACGACCGGACGGTTTTCTCCCTCAACTACTCCTACCGCGACACCGATCCCTTCGAAGGGGTGCACAGCTTTGGTCTGCGGATGGATCTGCTTCCTGAAAAGGAATAAGGGATGTTAAATGACAGACCAATCCCTTTCTTCCGGATAACTGTGTGAACAAAGGGGGCGTTACCTTTATTGCCGACCTTGTTGACGACGGTCCACCGTTCGATTTTTCTGAGCATTTTGTAAATTCATTATGGTTTTCGTTTGAGTTCTTTATATAGCTTCTCTTCATCACATAGATCTTTTCAATAACCCATTCCCATGAGCAGAAAAGTGCAATACTACACCAAGGAAGGCCTCCAGGAATTGAAAGATGAACTGGAGTACAAAAAAACAGTTGAGCGGCCCAGGATCTCTCAACAGATCGCAGAGGCCAGAGAAAAGGGGGATATTTCCGAAAATGCCGAATATGACGCTGCAAAGGATGCACAGGGAATGCTGGAAAGAAGGATCTCTCAGCTCGAGGAGATCATAGCCAATGCCCGGGAGATCGAGGAGGACCAAATAGACACCTCCAAGGCCTATCTCCTTTCGACCGTCACCATCAAGAACGTCAAGAACGGCCAGCAAATGAAATATACCCTCGTAGCCGAGAACGAGGCTGATCTCAATGCCGGGAAAATATCGGTGGATTCCCCCATCGGAAAAGGACTGTTGGGAAAAGAAAAAGGGGAGATCGCCAAAGTGGAAACCCCTTCCGGGGTTATGGAGTTCGAGATCGTGGACATTTCAAGATAGGATCCCATGCCGACGCTCTTTACCAGGATCATAAACGGAGAGATCCCTTCCTATAAGGTGGCAGAGGACGATGAATTCCTTGCCTTTCTGGATGTAAACCCTTTAAAGACGGGGCATACGCTTGTGATACCGAAAAAGGAGGTGGATTACCTTTTTGATCTCGACGATCGGCTTTATCAAGATCTTCAGCTCTTCGCCAAGCGTGTGGCGGAGGCGATCGACCGGGCCATGGATTGCAAAAGGGTTGGCGTTGCCGTATTGGGTTTGGAGGTTCCCCACGCCCATATTCATCTTGTGCCCATAGATTCAGAAGGGGATCTCAATTTTTCCAACCAAAGAGTGCAATTGACGGAGAATGAAATGGAGGAGATCGCAGAGCGGATCCAAGGGGCTCTAAAGAAATGAGGCGTTTTTTTTACTCCGCTCTTTTGTGGGGGTTTTCTTTGAGAAAGGCATCCCACCCCTGATACTTTTTTCCCGCTTTTCCCGCTCCCTTTTGGAAGGCATGGCAGATCGCCGCCGCTGTCCCGTCCGTGGCATCCAGGGTCAGGGACCGTTCCGATGTATTGAGGACCCGACAGACCATCGAGGCGACTTGTTCCTTTGAAGCGTTCCCGTTACCTGTTAATGATTGTTTGATCTTTCTTGGGGAATACTCAATAACGGGAATATCCCTTGAGAGCGCTGCGGCTATGGCAACACCCTGTGCCCGTCCCAATTTCAACATGGATTGCACGTTTTTTCCGAAGAAAGGGGCCTCAATGGCGAGTTCATCGGGATGGTATTCCTCGATCGTCTGCAGCGTCCGTTGAAATATCCGCTGGAGTTTAACGTGATGGTCCTGAAGTTTCTTAAGATCAAGAACTCCCATCGTCAAGAGTTCGTGTTTCTTGCCGAGCTCCTTTATCAGGCCGTAGCCCATATTGTTGGTCCCGGGATCGATGCCGAGTATGATCCTTTCCTGTGGCAAAGCTTAATTTCGTCCTACGATCCGGTCTATGGCTTCATCAATACAGAATACACGTTTGAAGGGCATCCTGATCATGACCTTCAAGCTCGCTTTAATGGCGGGATTGGGGTATGTGATCATCGACCGGGTCTTTCTCAGTAAAGATACGATTTTCACCCCGGGATGGTCGATCGGTTTCTCATCTCTTTATTCGGCGGGCTTTCTTTATTTTCTGGCTGCTTTTTTCCTGGTTTTCGTGAATTGGGGGCTTGAGACCATTAAGTGGCAAAGGCTGACAGCATTTCATCCGGTGACTTTCTGGAAGGGTTTTGAGAGCATCTTGAAAGGGCTTGCTACCGGGTTTCTGACCCCGAATCGGATCGGGGATTTCGGGGGGCGGATCTTGGAGTTCAAAAGAGAGCATAGGTGGAAAGGGGTCAATTCCAGGTTGATAAGTAGTTGCGGGCAGTTCATCGTTAGTCTAGGTTTTGGTTCGATCGCGTTGGGTTTGGTCGGCGGCTTTTATCCGGACCTTCTTCCGGTGGACCTTCCTTATTTACCGATCGGTATTTTGGCCGTCCTTCTGGTCATCACTTTCTATATTATGGGCAAGTACAGCGGGTCGATGCGGGCCAAGGGGCTTGGTGTCCCTTTTATGCGAAAACATCAGGAAAAGTGGCGTCCGTTTTTCGAGTGTTCCCGACGCCTTTTGTCTTTGACCTTGCTTTTCAGTGCTTTGCGTTATCTTGTCTTCTCCACCCAATTCTTTTTGTTGCTGATGCTCTTTGGGATCGGATCGTCCCCTACCCAGATATATCTGCTGATCGCGATGGTCTATCTTTTTACCTGCATCGTGCCCGGTTTATTCCTGGGAGAACTGGGCGTACGTGAAGGTTTTGCCGTGCTGTTCTTCACTGCGGCCGGTTATTCGGGTTCCGCCGTTCTTTCCGCTTCCCTTTTGTTGTGGCTGATCAATCTTGCCTTGCCGGCCTTGATCGGTAGTCTTTTTATCGCGGGGAAAAAACTCGACCATGTCGTCCCCTGAACCAGCTTTTTTTCTCTTTTTAGGGGCCAGCGGCGTTTACGGTTTGCTCATTGGATGGCTGCTTCGGGGTTGGCTGAAACTGCCTTCTTTCCGTGTTTCCCCTTATAAAGTCCAGGACGAAAGAGAGCCCCGTTTTGTAAGTGTCATCCTGCCTGTAAGGAACGAAGTCCGGAACATCCCACGCATCGTAGAGGACCTTAATGAACAGGTCCACGACCGGCGGTGCTTCGAGGTGATCGTGGTCGATGACCATTCGGAGGATACTACGGCCGCTCTTCTTGAACAAAAGAGGAAGGAGGTGGACATAACGCTTCGGGTGGGCTATAATGAGCAAGCAAAGACCGGGAAAAAACAAGCCATTGTGAAAGGCGTAGAGATGGCGGAAGGTGAATTGATCGTCACCACGGACGCGGATTGCTCACTGCCGAAGTATTGGTTGCACACGATCGAAGCTTTTTACGTTCACCATGGAGAGCCGGGAATGATCATTATGCCGGTATTACACCATGAAAAGCGTGGGATCCTCTCTTCCTTTCAGTCGCTCGATCTCTTGTCTCTGACCGGGGTCACTGCTGGCTCGGCATCCAATGGTTGGCCCCTTTTGGCCAATGGAGCGAATCTGGCTTACCGGAAAAGCGATTTCCTAATGGTGGGGGCTTTTCAAGGGAATGAGGCCATTCCTTCCGGAGACGATGTCTTTCTGCTTCAGTCCATGAAAAAAGCAAAGGTCCGGATCCGCTATTTATTGAGTCTCGATGTGCTCGTCCACACTCCCGTTGCGCCTACCATCAAGGCATTTTTGGCACAAAGAGCGAGATGGGCGGGGAAAGCCGGGGCCTTTCGGGACCCTCTGGCGCTACTGATCCCGCTTTTCAGCACCCTTTTCTCGTTTTTATTGCTCGGTGGATTGCTTTCGATGAGCTTTTCCTCTAATTGGTCGGATCATGTGTTGCTCGGGCTTTGTATAAAGGGATCTCTCGATGCTTTCTTCCTATTTTTGCTGGCGAGCTATTTCCAAAAGCGCTCGCTGTTAAAATTCTTGGTCCCCGGCTTCATGATCCATCTGTTCTATTTGCCATTTGTTGGTCTATGGTCGGCGTTCGTCCGGCCCGAATGGAAGGGCAGGCCCTTGAAGTAAAGCGGGATCGGATATAGGTATGATGGGCGGAAAGGAGAAAAATGCGGGAAAGGATAAGACCGGCTCCCTAACAGCGCTGGCCTGGCAGAGGTTTCGGCGGAACAAGTTGGCCATGTTCGGGACCACTGTGATCGGGCTGGCTTCTCTCATTGCCATTCTGGGGTCATTGATCCGACCGGATCCCACCAAGCATGCCAATGACCAGATCCTTTCCATAGCCCTGAAAAAACCGGGGTTTAGTGTTGATATCCTGCAGGTCCGAAAGAACCGGGAAGTCCCGAGCGTTTATTTCTGGGAGCGTTTGTTCTTCGGCGGAAAACCCAAACGTGTCCGTTCCACACCGATCAAGGGGCACCGTTTCGAAGGCTCCCGGATCGTTGTGGAAGAGTACCGGGGGGAAGGGAAACAGGCGGAGACCCACATGAAGGAATATGACCTCGCCAATGTGGTCTATCCCCTTGAAGCAAAAGAGGAAGTAGAGGAAGTCCGGGAAGGTGTTTTGGCTTTCAGGGTGATCGGAGAAGGAAGACGGACTGAAAGCATCGCGTCATTGAGGGAAAAAGTTACCCGTGAGCATTTGGGGCATAAGACCTATTGGCTGGGTACGGACAAGTTCGGCAGGGATATGCTGAGCCGTTTGATGTCGGGAACGATCGTTTCCCTTTCCGTGGGTTTGATCGCGGTCCTGATCTCGTTGTTCATCGGGATCACCCTCGGTTCAATTGCCGGTTTTTTTCGGGGGGTCCTGGACGATCTGATCATGTGGCTTATCAATGTGATCTGGTCCATACCCACCCTCTTGTTGGTCATTGCTTTGACCTTTGCGCTGGGGAAAGGCTTTACCCAGGTTTTCATTGCTGTTGGGCTAAGTATGTGGGTCGAGGTGGCCAGGATCGTCCGCGGGCAGGTCCTTAGTATCCGGGAAATGGAATTCGTGGAGGCGGGCAAGGCCCTTGGCTATCCATCCGGGCGCCTTATCCTTAAGCATATCATCCCCAATGTAATGAGCCCCGTTATCGTTATGTCGGCTGCGAATTTTGCGGCCGCGATCCTTATTGAGGCCGGCCTGAGCTATCTCGGGATCGGGGCCCAGATCCCGATGGCCTCCTGGGGTTCTATCATGAAGACCCACAAGGATTACATCACCAATGAGGAGATGGCTTATTTGGCCATTTTGCCGGGTATATGCATCATTCTCTTGGTGCTGGCCTTCATGTTGGTGGGGAATGGATTGCGGGATTCCCTGGATACCAAGACGGATGACGGGGTCTCGTCCGGGGTCTGAACGGCTCATCCATTGTAACTAAGGAGGATGCACCAAGCCTGGTGAAGGTCGTTCTCCGCTTCAAGGGCTCGTTTTGCCATCTGGTGAAGGGTGTTTTTCAGTTTTTCCGGTTCGTCCTGCAATTCCAGGAAGGTGTCACTCAGTTCGTTCAACTTGAATTCGTTCACTTCCGTCTCGTCCGGCAGGGATTCTACGCCTCCGAGCCTGCCCAGATCATTGCCTGTCAATACTTCGCTTTCTCGAATCTCGGGAGGTATGGCATCAAGCCCGATACCACTTCCTTTGGGCTTTTGGACGGGGAACAGCGCGTCCCCATGAGCCCTGCAGTACCAATCCCCACCCATACGACCGACCAGATCGATCCGGGTCTGATCGATCTGGCCGTTCTCGTCCAACAAGTCTTCGTCGATATGGAAGCGGATCGCTTCGCAAAGGATGAGGTTGCCTGCGGCCCCCTGATCCCCGAGTTCGATCACATCCCGCACCTGACATTCGAACTGCACGGGTGATTCCTTTACGCGGAAAGGGCGGACCTTTTCAGCCTCCAGCGGGGTGAAACCGGCTTTCTTGAACTCATCGACCGAGGGGTCGTACTCGGTGCTGCTCAGGTTGGTCTGGTGGACCATATTGTAAGTCACGATGTTGATCACCACCTCCCGGACCGACTTGACGTTCTCGAAACTGTCCTTGGTCGTATTGTCCCGCCCCCTCCGGGCGGGGGAAATGATCCCCACCGGTGGGTTGCTGCTGAAAAAGTTGAAAAAGCTGAAAGGGCTTAGATTCGGGATCCCATTGTCATCGATCGTGCTCGCCAGGGCAATGGGGCGCGGTCCTACGGAGCCCAGAATGTATTGATGACGTGCGGGGATGCTCAGTGTGGAAGGGTCGATGGATCTCATAAGCGAACGTTTCTTTACAGGGGTGCAAAAATGCTTCAATACAAATATGCATGTTCATGCTTCACTTATCCCTCTTTAAAGATCCCTATCTTTGCAGATCCTTGATCGGATGGGGGCTCCATTCAGAGCCTATTAAGGGTCTTTGAACGTAGACCGTCCGGCCCCGGTATCGTGTTCCGATTCGCGGATGTGGCGGAATTGGTAGACGCGCTTGATTTAGGATCAAGTGCCGAAAGGCGTGAGGGTTCGAGTCCCTCCATCCGCACGCACATTTTTCGAGAACGAGAAGAAGGCGTTTGCCCATGAACATCGAACAGGAAAAACAGGACGATCTCCATACCGAGATCAAGATCCGTCTGGAACCGGAGGATTACAAAGAGAACTACGAAAAGGCGATCCGCCAGTATAAGAAAAGGATCGACCTTCCGGGTTTTCGGCCCGGAAAGGTCCCCAACAGCCTGATCAAGAAGAAATATGGCCGTTCGGTCCTGGCCGAGGAGCTCGGGAATATCTTGAATGAAGCCCTCCAGGGGTACATCCGGGATAACGAGCTGGATGTTCTCGGGCAGCCCCTGCCGAAACAGAAAGCGGAACCCTCGATCGACCCGGTCAACCTTCAAAGCATTGAGTTTTCCTACGAGGTCGGATTGGCTCCGACGATCGAGATCCCTGCCCTGGAAGGGATCGAAGTCCCCTATTATACAATAGAACCGGAAAAAGAAAAGGTCGATGAAAGGGTCCATGATCTACGCAGGCAGTACGGCCAATTGCGCGATGTAGAGGAAGCCGGGAAGGAGGATATGTTGATGGGGACGCTGGAAGAACTCGATGAAGAAGGGACCCCAAAGAAGGAGGGGATCAGCAATGAGACCTCCATTGGCCTCGAACAACTCTCGGATGAAGAGATGAAGGAACAACTCGTGGGGCTCCAGAAAGGGGCCACCATAGACCTCGATCCTCACAGGATCAGCAAGGGACCGGAGGATCTTGCAAAAATGCTCGGGATCGAGAAGGAAGAGGCTGAAGGGATGAATGCACGCTTTCGTTTTACCGTTGAGGGGATCAAAAGAATGGAACCAGCTCCGGTCGACCAAACCTTCTTCGATAAGATCTTTGGAGAAGGGGAGGTCACCTCGGAAGAATCGTTCAGGGAGCGCGTCGCGAATGAGATCCGAAACAGTTTACAAGGGGAAGTCGATAAATACTTCAAGCAAAAGGTCCGGGAAAAGCTGCTTCAGGAGATCGACATCCAACTGCCCGATGAATTCCTCAAAAGGTATCTCGATGAAATGAACGAAGAGCTCAGCAAGGAACATATCGAGGAAAAATACGGGGAATACAAGGAAGGATTCAAGTGGGAACTGATCCAGAACAAGCTGATCCGGGAAAACGAGATAAAAGTGGATGAGGAGGAAGCCAAAGAACACGTAAAATCCTTATTGGCCGGGCAGCAGCAGCGCTTTGGTATGGCCGCTCCGGATGATGAGACGCTCGAACAAAGCGCGAACAACATTCTGCAGAATGAGGAACAAAGGCGGAATCTCTACGATTCCCTCTATGAAGAGAAGATCATCAACTTTCTGAAAGGGCATCTATCCCTTAAGGAGGAGACCCTTTCATATGATGAATTTCTTAAATTGGTCACCGAACAGTCCAGCGCAAAGACCGGTGTCGGTGAAGAGAACAAGGAAGACGAACCTCAACAGACCTGAAAAATGACAGAAGATTTCCGGAAATATGCCGTACAACATCACGGTATCGGCAGCCAGCATGTGGATCAGTACATCAGGTCCATGACGCCTTACATTATTGAAGAGCGGCAATTGAACGTGGCTCAGATGGATGTTTTCTCGAGGTTGATGATGGACCGCATCATTTTTCTCGGGACCCCGATCGATGACCAGATCGCCAATATTGTCCAGGCGCAACTCTTGTTCCTGGAATCCACCGAACCCGGAAAGGATATCCAGATCTACCTCAATTCCCCCGGTGGCTCGGTTTATCCGGGCCTGGGGATCTACGATACCATGCAATACATTGGCCCTGACGTGGCAACCATTTGTACGGGAATGGCCGCTTCTATGGGGGCTATATTGCTTTGTGCAGGTGCCAAAGGAAAAAGAACGGCCCTCCCGCATGCAAGGGTCATGATCCATCAGCCCATGGGGGGCACCCAGGGACAGGCTTCGGACATCGAGATCACGGCTCGCGAGATCATGAAGATGAAGCAGGAGCTTTATACCATTATCTCCGAGCATAGTGGACAGGATTACGAAAAGGTCTGGAATGACAGTGACCGGGATTTCTGGATGCGGGCGGAGGAAGCCCAGGAATACGGAATGGTCGATGAGGTGTTGGGTCCCAAATCCGGGGACAACAAATAGAAAAACGGCTGAGGCTTGGAAAGTGACCAAAATATGGACGAGAAGGATGAAAAGAACGTGAAATGCTCCTTTTGCGGCCGTAAGAAAAAGGACACCAACGTTCTTATAGCCGGAATAACAGGCTACATATGCGACCGCTGTATCGCACAGGGAAGCAATATCGTTCAGGAGGAGATGACCCAGCAGGATACCCGGGAACTGGAAAATGAGTTGCAGGTCCAGAAACCCCGCGAGATCAAGGAAGCCCTGGACCACTATGTGATCGGTCAGGAAGAAGCCAAGCGGGTGCTATCCGTCGCCGTTTATAACCACTACAAGCGCCTGCTGCAGGACCAGGGTACCGAGGATGACGATATCCGGCTGGAGAAGTCCAATGTGGTCTTGGTCGGGGAGACTGGTACGGGTAAGACCCTACTGGCCAAGACGATAGCTGACCTCTTGAACGTGCCTTTCTGCATCGCGGATGCGACAATTCTCACAGAGGCCGGTTATGTGGGGGAGGATGTGGAAAGCATCCTCTCCCGACTGGTACAGGCCGCTGATAACGATGTAAAGAAAGCCGAAAAGGGGATCGTCTACGTGGATGAACTCGATAAGATCGCCCGAAAAGGGGACAATGCGTCGTTGACCCGGGATGTTTCCGGAGAAGGGGTCCAACAGGCCCTTTTGAAATTGTTGGAGGGCTCCACGGCCAACATACCCCCACAGGGGGGCAGAAAGCATCCCGAGCAGAAGATGATCCAGATCAATACCGAGAACATCCTTTTTATTTGTGGCGGTGCTTTCGATGGGATCGAGAACATCATTTCCCGCCGGGTCAAGACCTCCACCATAGGGTATCAGACCAATGAAGAGGATCGGGCATACCAGAAAGAGGATAGTCTGCTCAAGTATATTGCCCCGCAGGACCTGAAAGCATATGGGTTGATACCCGAACTGATCGGTCGTTTTCCCGTGCTTAGTTACCTGCATCCCCTCGACCGGGAAGCCCTTAAACGCATTCTTACGGAACCACGTAATGCCCTGATCAAGCAATACGTTAAATTGTTCGAGTACGACGGGGTGGAATTGACCTTTGATCAGGCCGTTTTCGATCTGATCGTTGACAAGGCCGTGGAGTTCAAATTGGGGGCGCGGGGTTTGCGCTCGATCTGTGAGGCCATCATGACCGATGCCATGTACGATATCCCCTCCTCTGAGAAACGCGAGAAATTCCACGTTACCCTGGAATATGCT
This sequence comes from uncultured Weeksellaceae bacterium, assembly GCA_964453635.1. Taxonomy (GTDB): domain Bacteria; phylum Bacteroidota; class Bacteroidia; order Flavobacteriales_D; family CAYVSK01; genus CAYVSK01. The sequence goes on from CAYVSK010000002.1 coordinate 74,564, forward strand.
CGGGAAAAGTTCAACAAATCGAAGATCAGCAAGCTGAAAGTCGCCTGATATCAGGAGTTTAGCTTATTCTTTTTTTCGCTCCAGGGTGATAAAGGTGAAGGGATAAGGATGTTTATCATCCGGGGGATGCGCTTCTTTTTCAACTTCCTGCCACGTTTCCTTGTTGAGCTCCGGAAAATAGGTGTCACCGGAAAAGGAATGGTGAACCCGGGTCAGGTAGATCCGGTCGACGGCCCCCAGGGCTGGCCCGACCG
>CAYVSK010000002.1:74827-80577 GCA_964453635.1 uncultured Weeksellaceae bacterium
CGGCGTCACGTTCCCCCAGGTGCTCGACACCTGGTCCTTCGAGGCCGGCCTGACGCTGCCGGTGACCAACTGGTTCTTCGATCTCCTCCCCGCCTACGATGAACGGTTCATCGTCGTTTTCTACCAGTTCAAGGGCCTCTTCCAGGGAATTTGTGATCGTACATCCCGGGGCTTCGTAATTGGGGTCCCTTGTGACCACAATGTTGGTGCGATCCGGTAAAGGGCCGCCGCATGCCTCAAAGGTCTTTCTCCCCATGATCAGGTGATGGCCGATGGTCTTTTCCTTGAAAAAACGAAGATCCCGGGGCAAGTGCCATATCATGTCATTTTCCCGGCCGATAACATTGTTCTCACCACAAGCGACGATGAGGGATATGATCCTTTCTTTTCTTCCCGTCTTTTCCATGTTTTCGGATATTATACGGAAACTTTTGCCTTGATGTGGGGGTGGGGGTCGTAATCCCGCAACTCAAAATCTTCGTATCGGAATTCAAAAATGTCTTTAACGTCGGGGTCGATCTGCATGGTGGGCAAAGGCTTTGGGGTTCGTTCCAGTTGAGTTCGGGCTTGTGATAGGTGGTCCAGATAAAGGTGCACATCCCCGAAGGTGTGGATGAATTCCCCGGGTTCCAGGTCACAGACCTGGGCCACCATCCTGGTCAGTAAGCTGTAGGATGCGATGTTAAAGGGAACACCAATAAAGGTATCGGCGCTTCGTTGATAAAGTTGGCACGACAACTTCCCCTCTGAAACGTAAAATTGAAAGAGGCAATGGCATGGGGGTAGGGCCATCTCCTCAATATGGGCCGGGTTCCAGGCGGTGACCACATGTCTCCGGGAATCGGGGTTCTCTTTGATCTGTCGGATCACCCGGGCGATCTGGTCGATCGAGCCACCATCCGGCGTGGGCCAGGAACGCCATTGATGGCCATAAACAGGGCCTAGCTCGCCGTTCTCATCGGCCCAGGCGTCCCAGATGGATACGTTATTCTCCTTAAGGTAGCGAATGTTGGTTTCGCCACTAAGAAACCAAAGAAGTTCATGAATAATGGACCGGAGGTGGAGTTTTTTGGTCGTCAAGCACGGAAATCCCTCAGCAAGGTCGAAACGCATTTGATATCCAAAAGTGCTCAGGGTCCCGGTCCCCGTGCGGTCTCCTTTTTCCTTTCCATGCTCGAGGATATGATCAAGGAGGTCCAGGTACTGCTTCATGGGATGGGCCTTTTTAGGATCACCGGTTTTTTCGGGGCACTTTCAAAGGTAGGAGATCCGATCAATGGTAAAGCGCATGTGAAAAAAATCTGGTCAGTGGTCCTTGAAGGGATCATTGGGCTTCCTTGAAGGTTCATAATGGGTTTAGTGGGAATCATTCCCGGTCTGCTTTTTTCAACGATCCCGCTTTGACCCTTTGCCAGATCCTATTGGTAGCCCCCTTGTTCTCGTTGACGTAAGCAAGGGTCCTGGCCCCCGCATCCTTTCTTTTTTTCCCGTCTCTTACCAACGCCTGGATTTGGTTGGAGAGCTCGGTCGGTTCCTTTACAGAAAATGCCCCGCCTTTCCGGACCATCTCAACAGCTTCTGGAAAATCGCCATAGTCAGGTCCGAACAGGACCGGTAATCCGAATGCAGCCGGCTCAAGCGTGTTGTGCAGGCCGCTCCCGAATCCTCCCCCCACGTATGCGATATCAGCGAAACGGTAGAGTTGGCTCAGAAAACCCACTGAATCAACGATCAGAACTTCATACCCGTCCATGGTCCCGGCGGAAGCCCTCGAGTATAACAGGCCCTTTTCTCCGACCTTTTCCTGCAAGTTTTGGATATGACCGGTATCCACCTCGTGGGGGACCAGGATCCATTTTACCCCGGGTATCCTGCTAATACAGGCCAGGATTAGGGCTTCGTCGGGTGGCCATGTGCTACCGGCAACGATCGTTGTGTGTTCCCTGGTGAAGTCCCTGATCTCAGGTAATGCTGGCTTTTGTCCGGGCAATTCGGCTACCCGGTCAACCCGGGTGTCCCCGCTTAATGTCCAGTCGTATACGCCCACCTTTTCAAGGAGCTCCCCCGAACTTTTGGTCTGAACGAAAATGTGGTCATAATAGTGAAGGACCCTTGAAACAGATCGGCCGTACCACTTGAAGAACAGATGGTCGGCCCTGAATTGGGCTGCTATTAAAAAGGTCGGTATTTCCCTTTCATGGAGTTCTCTGAGGTAGTGATACCAGTATTCGTATTTGACGAAAAAGACCTTTTCAGGGGCTACGGTCTCGACGAAACGCTTTGCATTATAAGCGGTATCGAGGGGAAGATAGAACACGGCATCCACGCCTTCATGATCCTTTTTAAGGAGATATCCGGAAGGGGAGAAAAAGGTCAGGAGGATAAAGGCGTTGGGTTCCTCACATCGGGCTTTTTCGATCAAGGGCCGGCCTTGTTCGAATTCACCGAGGGAAGCGCAGTGGAACCAGATAACAGGGGCCCCAGCGTTTTTCATGGTCCTGGTCAGACGCGGAAAGAGCTCCTTCCTTCCTTCGATCCAATGCCGGGCCTTGCTGTTCCACAGGGCTGCCACCCTGATCCCAAGTCGATAGACCCGGAGGGCCATATCGTAAATGAACCGGATCAATGGTAATAAGTCTCGGTGGATTCTTTATTGTAAATGGGGAGCGTCCATCCGATCCGGATCCCCCAAAGCAGATCCTTCCGGTCCTTATCGATCCGCCCCCCCTCATCTATGTTGTAGCTCCGTCTAGTAGTGGTCATTCCATAGTGGAATTCAATGCCGCCATAAAAGTTGAGGAGGCTTTGGTTGCTCAGATATTGGTAGCCTGCGAATCCCATCAGGTCCAATCCGCTAACAAGTCGGTCGTAACCCCTTTTCCGTTCTCCTTTCAACTGGGGCACGTTGTTGTCCTCTACATCGATACGGATCTTGTGTTGCATGATCCCGGCTCCGGTTTTGAGGATGATACCGGAATTCGGGTTCGGTTTTCCCAGGGGGAAAACTTTTCCAATGGTCATATCGATCGTGAACCCCCGTTCCAAAAGGGCTACTCGGGCAGGTGAACCGTCGCTGCTGATGATCTTCCCGTTGCTTGTCCGAAGGCCCCACAAAAGGCTATCAGCACGCACGGTGTTGCCGAAGATCACGCCCCCTTCCAGTCCCAGGATCAGATTGCTTGCCGTTTTCCATTGGGCCTTTACACCAATATTGGAATTGTTCCCGAAACGCTCCTCCAGATCACCGCCTGGCACCTGAAACCCGTAACCCACGCCCAATACGGCCATATCGATGATCGAATCCTTGATATTCCCCTGACCCAAGCCCTGGAAAGGGATTGTGAAAAAGGTAGTGAAAAAGAGAAAAGCAAAGGCGGAAAAAAGCCGTCTCATGAGAGGCGCAACTACTTGGCTTTCTTTTGGTCCATTTCGTCTCGTATCTGGACGAGAAATTCCCGGACCTTTTTCAGGGTTTTGACCACTTCCGCCTCCCGAAAGCTGTCTTGCTTGTTCTCCCGCAATCTCTTCTTGGCCCCGTTCAGCGTGAATTCCCTCTCCTTAACGAGGTGATAAATGAGATGAAGGTGGTCCAGGTCCTTTTTTGTGAAAAGCCGATCACCTTTTTTGTTCTTCCGGGGCTGAAGGATATCGAATTCCTTTTCCCAGTAACGGATGAGGGACGTGTTGACATCGAACATATCCGCCACCTCCCCGATGGTATAATAGAGTTTATTGGATTCTTTCTTAACGCCTTGGGGCACGGGTAAGGAACATATTGACCAGCACCCTCAAAGGTAAGAAATTATTCAGGACGGGGCTTTGGCTTTTTCGGAAGCAGCCAGGACTTTTGCGTACCCGTTCGGTGAAAGGTCATTGAAAAGGTAGTTCGCCGGGTTCACGGGCTTTCCGTTATGGATGACCTCGTAGTGAAGGTGGGGGCCGGTAGACGTTCCGGTGTTTCCGATCCGTCCAATGGTATCTCCGCGGTCCACTTTGCCGCCTTCTTGAACGGTCACTTCATTGAGGTGTGCATACCGGGTCTTGTAGCCATGCCCGTGATCCACGATGATATTCACGCCGTATCCCTTTTGTTTGTGATCGACCTTTTTTATCACCCCTTGTCCTGTTGCCCGTACATGGGTCCCGATATCAGCCACCAGGTCCAATCCTACATGCATTTCCCTTGTTTCGTGGATCGGGTGAAGGCGCATCCCGAAACCTGCGGCTATTCTTTCCAATTCCATCCCGGGAACGGGACGGATAGCGGGTACGGAAGCCAACAGGTCCCGGTTCTTGCGGGCCAGCTCCATCAATTCATCGAAGGAGCGGGATTGAATGTAAAGCTTTTTGGCCACTTTATCGAGTTTTTTCCTGGTCCCGATCACCAATGCCTTTCTGTCCAAACTCTTCAGGTGTTGATAGCGTTCGGTCCCACCGACACCGGCTTTTCTAACATGAGGGGACAATGGTTCCTTTTGGAGAATGGTGCGGTAGAGTTCATCGTCCCGTTTCTCTATATCGGCCAGCGTGTTCTTCATTTGCTTCAATTCATTCTCCATTTCCCGGAACTTTTGGGAAAGTTGTTCCTTTTCCTTTTTTAATCTGATCTCGGTGGGGGAATGGTAGAATTTCAGACCGATCAGGAGGAGCACGACCCCGAGAGCAACCCCGGCTACGAATTGGAAAGCGCCGCTCTTGAAAAGTTTGAGGGGGCCGCTTTCGATCCTTTCGTAGCGAAGCTTCCGGGGATTGTATCTATAAAGCGGTTCGTGCATGGCTGGCCTGTGGGTCAGGACCCTTGAATCGCTGGCAAATCTATGAATAAAACTTAAATTCGCAACCTTCCCCGGCGTCGCAAAAGAAGGACCTCCCGCCCTGAACAGAAGACGTTAAAAAACCGATCCTCCATGAAGGCTACCGATATCCGAAGAGCGTTCTTTGACTTTTTCCGCGAAAAAGAACATCGGATCGTAGAACCGGCCCCGGTCGTGGTCCGGGACGACCCGACATTGATGTTCGTGAATGCCGGGATGAATCAATTCAAGGATATTTTTCTCGGGGACCGGACCCCGGATTCGAAAAGGGTCGCCAATTCTCAAGTATGCTTACGGGTTTCCGGAAAACACAACGACCTCGAAGAGGTCGGTGTGGATACCTACCACCACACCCTCTTCGAGATGTTGGGCAATTGGTCCTTTGGGGATTATTTTAAGAAGGAGGCCATTCTTTGGGGATGGGAATTCCTTGTGGATCGCCTGAAGGTGGATCAGGAACGGCTTTATCTGACGGTTTTCGAGGGGGATAGGGAAGATGGTCTTTCCGCGGACCACGAAGCTTTTGAATATGGGAAGACTTGTTTTCCAGAGGACCGGATCATTTTCTTTCCCAAATCGGAAAATTTCTGGGAAATGGGAAATGCCGGCCCCTGCGGCCCTTCAGCCGAGATCCATATCGATATCCGGTCAGAGGCTGAGCGGAAGCAAAAAGCCGGAAAGGAGCTGATCAATAAAGACCATCCGGAGGTGGTCAAATTGTGAAATCTCGTCTTTATAGAGTTCGACCGGAAAGCGGACGGAAAACTCAATGCGCTGCCCGAAAAACACATCGATACCGGTCTTGGATTGGAGCGGTTGACCATGGTCTTGCAGGACCAGCGCTCGAATTACGACACTGATGTCTTCAGGCCCTTGATACGGACGCTGGAAGAAGAGACCGGGATGGCTTATGATGAAAAGGAAGGGCAGGAGGCC
>CAYVSK010000002.1:80685-82314 GCA_964453635.1 uncultured Weeksellaceae bacterium
GGCCGTGGCTTTCCGGGTGGTCGTCGACCACATAAGAGCAGTGGCCTTCGGGATAGCCGATGGTCAGTTACCGGGGAATACGGGGGCGGGTTACGTGATCCGCCGGATCTTGAGGCGGGCCATCCGATATGCGTACAGTTTCCTTGGGCTCAAGGAACCTTTCTTTCATCGTTTGTACGACCCCCTGGAGCGGGAAATGGGAGAAGCCTTTCCCCAGTTGAAAGAACAAAGGGACCTCGTTAAAAAAGTGATCCGGGAGGAGGAGGTCAGTTTTCTCCGGACCCTCGGTATCGGACTTAAGAAACTCGAGGAATTTTTTGCCGGCCAGGGGCAAAAGGATGAAAAACGGATCTCCGGCCGCTTTGCTTTTGAATTGTACGATACCTACGGTTTTCCGGTCGACCTCACCCAGTTGATCGCCCGGGAAAAAGGTTGGGAAATTGACATGGAAGGGTTTGAGCAGGCCCTGAACGAACAAAGAGAAAGGGCCCGGTCCGCTTCTTTTCAGGATGTCGGGGACTGGACGGTACTGCGGGAAGAGGAGGAAAGTGTATTCCAGGGTTATGAAATCCTCGAGGCCTCGGTCGAGATCACGCGATATCGGGAAGTGACGGGGAAAAAAGGAACGGTTTATCACTTGGTCCTGAACAACACGCCTTTTTACGCCGAATCCGGTGGTCAAGTGGGAGATACCGGTTATTTGGTCACACCTGAGGGAGAACGCATCCGGGTGCAGGATACGAAGAAGGTGAACGAGTTGACCGTGCATGTTACCAATGCGCTGCCGGCTGATCCTTACGTCACGCTTACCGGGATCGTTGACCGGGAAAGACGCGAAGCCACTGCCCTTAATCACACGGCCACGCATTTGCTCCATGGCGCCCTTAAAGAGGTCCTCGGGGACCATGTGGAACAAAAGGGATCGCTCGTTGCTCCCGATCAGCTTCGCTTCGACCTTTCTCATTTCGAGAAAATAAGCGGGGAAGAGCTGGATCGTATCGAACGGCGGGTCAATGAAACGATCCGTTCCGATCACCACTTAAAGGAGGATCGTGATGTGCCTTTTAAGGAAGCGCTTGAAATGGGTGCTGTCGCCCTTTTCGGTGAAAAGTACGGCGACCGCGTCCGGGTCGTTCGCTTCGGGGATTCCATCGAACTCTGTGGAGGGACCCATGCGGACTCCACCGGACGCATAGGGATCTTTAAGATCGTTCAGGAGACCGCTGTTTCCGCGGGCGTAAGGAGGATCCACGCCCTGACCGGCAGCCAGGCCGAGGAATATTTACGAGCGCAGGACCACAAGGTCCTTCGGATCGGAGAACTCCTTAAAGGCGGAGAGAACGATCCCGTTGAGAAGGTATCCCGTCTCCTCGAGGACAAAAAGGAACAGGAAAAAAGGATCGAGGAACTTGAGCAATATCGCTTGCAGGCGATCAAGAACGAGCTCCTGGAAAAATTCCAAAAAGTCGGCCCGGTCAATTTCCTGGCCGAACATGTGGACCTCGGACCCAAAAGGGTCAAGGACCTGCTTTTTCAGTTAAAGGGAAAGAAGGATCCCTTGTTCGCCGTTCTCGCTTCCGATTCCGGAGGCAAAGCCTCCCTCTCTCTGATCTTGTCCGAGGACTTGGT
>CAYVSK010000003.1:0-1318 GCA_964453635.1 uncultured Weeksellaceae bacterium
GAGACGAGCTGGCTGCTACCGGAGTCGATACCATCAGCTCCCGCACCTCCAATGTCGTTCCCGGTCACGTATATCTTGTCCGAACAGTCCCCGGCAAAATCCTGATCGGGATTGATCTCGAATCCCTGAACAAAAGTACCGACCGGTGTTGCCCATTCCCATCCGGCCCCGTTGTTGGTATTGTCCGTTACGGACCATCCGAGGTCAAAGGCAAAATCATCGTAATAGCCCGGATCCACTTCGATGGTCACGGATGAGCTGCTGTTCGTATCCACCACTACGGTATCACAGGAAGTCACCATCCCCCATTTCCCTGCAAGGGCCGCATATCCATCAGTGTAAACACCTTGAACGGAAAAATCACCATTGCCATCCGTAACAGCGGGATAGGTAAAATGCTTATTCTCAAGGCGGACCTCGGCCCCCTCGATCGCTTCACCAGTGGCCGAATTCTTCACCTTTCCGGTTAAAGACAATTGAGGACGGGGCTCCAGTTGCACATCAACGATCGTGGTGGAATCGTTCTTCATCTTTACATTGCTGACCGTATCAGGGTAATGGGTGGGCTTTGAAAAAACGACCGTAAAGGTGCCGCTTTTAGCCGCTCCTGTGGCGTAGTCACCAGCTATATCGGTGAATTCCTCGCCATCTACACCCAATATATTGACCTCTACCCCATTGAGCGGAGAACCGGACCCAAGCTCGGAAACTTTCCCTTCAAGGTAAGCACCCCGCTTGTAATCAGCTGAGAGTACAAAAAGCCCGCTATCAATATCCGAGGCTATGATATTTCCGGAGGGAAGCCAGGGATAGACTCCCCAGCACCCATCGAACCCATTCCCGCTCAAGGGCGATGTATCGAAATGGCCCACCTCGACCAAATTGGATGGATCCTTGGCGTCGTGGATCAGAACACCATCCCGGTAATAGGAGGTGACCAAATAATCATTGATGAAGTGAGTGTTGTGGGGGATCACTTCGGAACCGGGGTTGGAGCGGACCTTATCGACCTGGGTGATATTGCCGGGATCGGAAATATCATAAGCCCCGATGTAGGCGTTGGCTTTTTCATCGGTGGTGAAAAGATGATCCCCATCGTCGGATAACCAGTTGTTGTGTGCGAAATCATTGGGTGTGGTCCGGGTACCGAGAACCTGGGGATCGGATTTATCGGAAACATCCACGATGGCAAAATAGCCATCCTGAATATGGTCCGCATAAAGCGTATCCCCACGCGCCATTCCATCGTGCACGTAGCTCTGATCGTAGAAACCGAGCTCAACCGGATTCTTGGGGTCCTGGGTCAGGTCGAGCATGA
>CAYVSK010000003.1:1328-7911 GCA_964453635.1 uncultured Weeksellaceae bacterium
ATCGTGCCGCCATTCCCCCGATCGGGGCCGAAAATATAAGCGACCCCCTTCTCATCGATGTAAATATTGTGCGCGGACGACCAAGCCCCATTCCCATTGTAGCGGTTCGTCGGAAGATTCGTGTCCTGGGGTAGCGGCCCCAGATCAACGACCAGAAGCCCACTTGTATCCTCATTGGTAATGTAAGCGTGATCATCCCAGGTCTTTATATCGCGCCAGGTCGTACTGGGCCCCGTTCTGGAAAAGACCTCGGTGGGGTTTGACGGGTCCGAGACATCCACAATTGAGATTCCATCCCGCAATCCCACAAGGGCATATTCATTGCCGTTTTCATCGGTGTATCCCCATATATCATTGAGGTCGGAATCGTAATCGAGCCGCCCGAGAAAGGACATGTTCTCCGGCGATTCCTGGGCCTGGAGAGAAACGGGGCAGAAAAAGAGGGCTATTCCTATTAGAATCAATGTATTGCGCTTCATAGAAAACTTTTTGTGGATGCTCTATTCCCCAATGATAACAATTTCCCCAAAGGTGGGCGGGCTTCACTTCCATTCCAATAGCTCCATGCGGTCCACTTCGATGGACGGGAAACCATGGTCCACCTCCACCTTTCCACGGATCAGGTAACATCCGATCCCCCGGAAGGGATAGCGACGGTAAGCTCGGGGAAAATGGACCGTATCGAAAAAATCGCCCTGGCCATCCAGCCAGGTCCCGAACCCCATTCGTTCGCCATTTTTGGTCCGCACTGGTTTAACGGTCACAAAATAGCCCACTATCCGGACCGTACGGCCCGCATGGACCTTGAGATCCGCTGCCCACGCATCGCCCCTTGATCGGACACGCAACAGGTCGAACGGTGAACAGAGCGGAAAGCCAAGAATGTTGATCTCCTCATGGGCGACCTCTACTTCTGAATCCTCCAGAACAGGAAGTTGAGCATTAACAGCGGGCAAGCTCCTGTCGAAGAGCCATTGAGTGGTCTGTGCAGGAGCGCAGGAAAGGACACCGTGTTGCTCCCACATGAGCTCCTTCCTCGAACGGCCGGTGCTCCGGAATGCCCCGATCCGTATAAGAAGCTCCAATTGTTCTTTCTTTACGTCAGGAACCCTTTCAACGAACCCCTCCAATGACCCATAGGGACCGTTCCGCTCGCGCTCCGTGAGCATACTTCGCACCAATTCCCGTTCCAGACCATGCATGTGCACGAATCCGAGATAAATATCATCGCCCTTTATGGTGGTCAGATGATCGCTATTGTTGATGCAGGGAGGATGGATCCGGGCCCCGTTTTTTCGGGCCTCCTGTACGTAGATGCCGGTCCGGTAAAAACCTCCGAAATTGTTGATCACGGCCACGAGGAACTCCTTGGGGTAGTGCGCCTTGAGGTAAAGGCTCTGAAAGGATTCCACGGCATAGCTCGCCGAATGTCCTTTTGCAAAGGCATATCCTGAAAAGCTCTCGATCTGCCGCCACACCTCTTCTGAAACGGTTTTCTCCCGCCCCAGCTTTTGGCAGTTCGCAAAGAATTTTTCCCGGATCCCGGCAAGCCGATCCTCTCGATCGGGTTTACCCGACATGATCTTCCGCAACACATCAGCCTCCGAAAGGTCCAAACCCGCGAACTCGTGGAGCACCTTGATCACATCCTCCTGATAGACCATCACTCCGTAAGTTTCGGACAAGTGCTCCCGAAAGACCGGATGCAGATACTGAAACCTTTCGGGATTTCGCGCTCGCCTTATATACTCCCGCATCATGCCACTTTGGGACACGCCGGGCCGAATGATGGAGGAGGCAGCGACCAGGGAACGATGATCACTGCACTCGAGCTTTTGCAAAAGTCCCCGCATCGCCGGGCTCTCAATATAAAAACAGCCGATACACTGCCCCTTTTTCAAAAGGTCCCGGGATTTTTCATCCTTCTTGAAGCGGTCCACTTCCCGAACATCGACCTCCTTACTCCGGTTCTTACGTATAATATCGGCGGCTTCCTTAATATGTCCGAGTCCCCTCTGACTGAGCACGTCGAACTTGTGAAAGCCCATTTCCTCAGCGACGTGCATATCGAGTTGAGCCACCGGGAACCCTTTTGGCGGACGCTCCATGGCCGTGGAATAAGCCAGGGGGGCTTCCCCGATCAGGATGCCCCCCGCATGGATCCCCAGATGATCGGGAATTCCGATCAGGCGATCCGCTTGTTTTAGGATTCCCCGAGCATGCCGCGTGGATACCTTTTGACCACGCTCGACGGCATTGATCAAGGGATCGATCTCCCCATCGGGCAAACCATGAACTTTCCCCACTTCCCGGATGGAGGAGCGCCTATTGAAGGTGTCGAAGGTCCCCAGAAGGGCTGTATAAGATGGACCAAAACGTTCCAGAACATAACGGGTCACATCGTCCCTTTGATCCCAGGAGAAATCGATATCAAAATCAGGCGGAGAGGTCCGTTCCGGATTGATGAAGCGTTCGAAATAAAGGTTCAGATCAACCGGGTCCACATCCGTGATGCCAAGGCAGTACGCCACGATGGAGTTGGCCCCACTCCCCCGCCCCACATGATGATAGCCACGGCTATGGGCATATTCAACAATATCGTGCGTGATCAGAAAATATCCGGCCAGATCGAGCCGCCCGATCATAGCCAATTCCTTATTCAATCGCTCCCGGGCCACTTTATTCGTTGGTCCGTACCGCTGTCCGAAAGCATCCCAGGCCAATTTTCTCAGCATTTCGCAGTCCTCGGAATGCGTCCCCGAATAGGTTTGCCTATTGCGCCCTCCCGGCTCGATGTTCAAGTGGGTGCACTGAGAAAGGAGCCACTCTGCGTTCTTGAGAAGGCCCGGGACCTGATGATAGATCCCTTTGATCTCGTCCGGTGTACGAAATTTTTCATCGACCGGGGCATACTGATCCGGCTCGAGGCAGTGGAGGTTGCTATTGTGATGAACGGCCCGAAGCACGAGGTGGTCCCGGTGTTCAGCCTCATCCATAAAAGTTCCCGGGTGAAAAGCAACACAGCGGTGTTCCATGGAACGTATGGTCGAGCGGTCCTTCCACCGGAGATCCCCGGGAGCGACACCGATCCATTCGTTTTCCCGGAATCCCTTCCTTTCGTTGATCTTGTGAAAAGGAAGGATGATAGAAGCGTGATAGAAGGGAGGCGGGTGTTCCGGGAACGGGATCCCCGCAAGTTCATAATGCGTGAGATGGGCATTGAGCTCACGTACGCCTTCCTGGTCAAAGGGGAGCCCGATATAACACAAGGCATTCCCATTGCGGAACGAAATACCCGTGACCGGCTCTATTCGATTCTTCCGGCAAGCCTTGACCCATTCACTGTGGCCCGCGGTGTTGTTGATATCGGTCAGCACCCCCACCTCATGGCCCTGCTCCGCCATTCGCTCTGCCAGCATTTCCGGAGAAAGGACGCCATAATGGTAACTGAAGTGACTGTGGGCAATGACCAACATGAATAGCTCATGTAAAGGATCTGGTGTCGACCGTCCTGAAGATAAAAAGGATCCGCGGACCCCGTACAGGGTCACTCATGCTGCTATTCCTTAAGGGAGGAAGCGGTCGAATCCTCCCCGCCCTCTTTTTTCTCCTCCTGTTTGGTCACAGAAGCGTCGGAACCTTCAGGGGAATTTTGAGCCATGTAGTACAGGTCGAGAAGATACACAAGAAAAGAAAAGAGGACCAGGACCAGAACGCCTTTCACAACGACCGCGGGCACAAAAGGTACAGCATTGAGATATTTCGATACCTTCCCGGGACGCCCGTTGCTTTCTTCTTCATTTTCCGGATCCGACCCTTTCATGCCTCAAGGTCCATTTTAGCGGGAAAAACAGGATAGCAGTCATTGGCCCGGACCGATCTTCACCCGGAAGCATCGGGCTCCACCGCCAGGTCCATTCCGACGGGACAGTGATCCGATCCGTGGATGTCCTGCCGAATGAAGCCGTTCCTTACACGATCCTTCAAGCCTTCACTTACAATGAAATAATCCAGCCGCCAGCCCACGTTCCGTTCCCTGGCACGGGTTCTGAGGGACCACCAGGTATACATCCCTTCTTCCTGGGTGAACATTCGTAAGGTGTCCACATATCCTTTTGAGAGGAACTTATCGATCCATGCCCGTTCCTCCGGTAAAAAACCGGAAACATCCTCATTTTCTTTTGGCCGCGCCAGATCGATCGGCTTGTGAGCCGTGTTGACATCCCCGCAGACCACGACTTCCTTGCCCGCATTCCGATACTGTTCCGCATGCTCAAGAAAAGCATCGTAGAAATCCATCTTAAAGCGCAGGCGTTCCTCATTCTTTTTGCCATTGGGGAAATAGATATTGTAGAGGACAAAGTCGCCATAATCGACCACGATCGTTCGTCCCTCCCGGTCAAAACGCGGGATCCCCAATCCGCTCATCACCTTTTCAGGGGCTGTTCTCGTAAGGAGGGCAACGCCGCTGTATCCCTTCTTTACCTCGGCAGCGACATAATACTGGTGATAAGCTTTCAGTTCCTTCAGCTTTTCGGGGATCTGGTCCTCCGTAGCCTTGGTCTCCTGAAGGCAGATCACATCGGGTTGCTCTTCCTGGATCCACTCCACGAGCGCCCCTTTTTTGATGGTGGCACGGATACCGTTGACATTCCAAGAATAGAGTCGCATATGGGAAAGGATCGGGCTTCGCTCTGCAACCACAATATTAGGGAATTTGAGCGTTTCGGAAAACGCATGTCCGGAAGGCTGGTCATCTCTTCCCCGAATTTTTTCATATATTTAGCCATTCCGATGGAACGGTAAATCTTTAATAATCCCCGTATGAATGCCCGATAAGGAACGCTTCGAGATCGAGTTCATACTGAATACCTCCATCAGCATCCTTTACAAGGAGATCAGCACACCAAGTGGCCTATCGGAATGGTTTTCGGATGACGTGGACGTGGACGGGGACCATTTTACCTTCCATTGGGAAGGTGGCACGGAGGTTGCGGCCATCACCGATAAAAAGAAGGATGAATTTATCCGGTTTAAATGGGAAGAGGACGAGGATGATGCCTCCTACTTCGAGTTTCGGATCCGGACGGACCCCATCACCCAGGAGGTTGCCCTGATCATCACGGACTTCGCGGAAACGGGTGAGGTCGAGGAAGCCAAGTTGTTGTGGGAAAGTCAGGTGGACGTCCTTAAACAAGTGATCGGCGCCTGATCCATTCCTTGCTTTTTCTCTTTTTTGTGCCCCGGATCTTTTAAGAAAAGCGCGGCCCCTTGAAGAAACTCCATTCACTTCTCCTCCGCTCCTATATCACGCCTTTTCTTTTAACGTTCCTGATCTCTGTTTTCTTCCTGGTCATGCAATTTCTGTGGAAATGGATGGACGAGCTCCTGGGAAAAGGGCTCGGGACCCTCGTGCTTGGCAAGTTCGTACTTTACACTTCTGCCCATTTGGTTCTCATGGCCCTGCCTTTGGCCGTCCTTCTGTCTTCGATCATGACCTTCGGGAGTCTTTCCGAGAACAGTGAACTGGTCGCCATGAAAGCCGCCGGCCTCTCCCTTTTCCGCATCATGCGACCGGCGATCGTAGCCATGTTGTTACTCGCGATCGGTACTTTCTTTTTTGCGAACAATGTATGGCCCGTGGCCAATCTAAAGTTCAAATCCCTGTTGTGGGATATCACCCAGAAAAAACCCGCACTAACCCTGGAAGAGAACGTTTTTTACCAAGGATTGGAAGGCTACAGCATCCGTGTAAAGGAAAAGACTGAAAACAACGGACTCAGGGACGTCCTGATCTATGACCATTCCAGTGAGGACCTGGCTGATAACAAAAAGGTGATCCGCGCTGAGCGCGGCCGGATGAAAAAGACGAGCAACGGTCGATACCTCTTGCTGACCCTTTTTGACGGGATCAGTTACGATGAGGACGTCAACGATCAAGAAAAGAAACGAAACGACCACGATCTCGTGAGGACCACTTTTGAGCAGCAAAGACTTCGTTTTGACCTGATGGGGTTTAAACTCAAGCGGACCGACGAAGACCTTTTCAAGCGGAACAACCAAATGCTCAATATCGATCAATTGTGGGGAGCGATCGATTCGATGAAGGAACGTTACCGGTCAAAGGACTCTTCCTACCAGGCCTATATCAAGGACCAATTGGCGTTGGCCCGGGATCGGGACACCCTGAAGGAAAAAATGGAAGGGATCGATACATCATCCTCCCCTTTTGTTCCCTTTAAGGGGCTTAAGGACAGGAAAAAAGCATCCGCTTTGAGCCTCGCCATCAAAAGGGCCCGGGACTTTAAGGGCCATCTTGAGGAGATATCAAAAGACAAGAAAAAGATCCTGAGTCGACTGGATAAACACGCCGTCGAGATCCATCGCAAATTCACCCTTCCCCTCTCCTGCCTCATCCTCTTTTTTATCGGGGCACCACTGGGCGCGCTTATTAAGCGGGGCGGTTTCGGGCTTCCGGTCATTTTTTCCATCCTTCTCTTCCTGATCTACCACATGTTGTACATCACAGGGGAAAAAATGGCCGAGAGCGGGAAATTGACCCCTGCTACGGGAATGTGGCTTC
>CAYVSK010000003.1:7921-62017 GCA_964453635.1 uncultured Weeksellaceae bacterium
GCTGGACCTGGACTCATATGTGCGCTTTTTCAGAAATTTGACCTCCAAATCCGGACAAGGATGAGGGTCTTACAATTGTGTCATAAACCCCCGTTCCCAGGGATCGATGGGGGATGTATCGCAATGGGGAAAGTCACCAGGGGGCTTTTGGAGGCTGGTCAACAGGTCAGGATCCTAACGGCCGAGACCCATAAACACCCTTTTCAACCCGAGCAGATCCCGGAGGACATCCTCAGGGATACCGGGATCGAAGCGATTCCCGTAAATACACGTTTGGATCCCGTGGATGCCTTTGCCAACCTGATCACACAGGACCCCTACAATGTAAGTCGTTTTTTCTCCCCGGACATGGACATCCGTTTGGTCGAGCTTCTTCAAACTGAGGCCTTTGACGTGATCCATCTTGAGAGCCTTTTCATGACCCCTTATATCGATACCATCCGGAAGTTTTCGGATGCCCGGGTGATCTTCCGGTCCCATAACCTGGAATACATGATATGGCAAAGAATGGCACAGGGGGAATCCAATCTTGCCAAACGAACCTATTTCAAGCTTCTCTCACGGCAATTGAGGGATTATGAACGCCGGGTCCTGGGCCGTATGGACGGGATCGCTTCGATTAGTAAAGAGGATGCCCAACGATATCGGAACCTGGGTTGTGATGTTCCCATTCGGACCATTCCTTTTGGTATGGATATAGAAGGTGCAAAGCTGAACGGAAAGGATGCTCCATCCCCCCTAAGACTTTTCCACCTGGGTTCCATGGATTGGCTCCCGAACCGCGAAGGGGTTGACTGGCTATTGAACGAAGTATGGCCCCTTCTTTTGGAAAAGCAACCGGAAGCCACCCTGTATCTGGCCGGTCGGAACATGCCCGAGGAATTCTTTGAAAGAGATATCCGGAACGTTCACGTGCTCGGGGAAGTAACCGAGGCCCTCAGCTTCATGAACGAACACGGCATCATGCTCGTACCCATTCTATCTGGAAGTGGCATTCGGGTCAAGATCATCGAGGGGATGGCCCTCGGAAAACCCATCGTATCGACCCGGGTGGGGGCGGCTGGCATCGAATACACGGACCGGGAGAACATCATGATCGGGGATTCCCCCTCCGAATTCGCGGAAAGCATCAATGAATTGGTGGAAACCCCCCGGTTAAGGGACCATATCGGTCGTCAGGCAAGGACATTGGTGGAAGAAAAATACGACGACCGAAGGATCATTAGCCAGTTGATCGAGCTCTACAAGGAATTGGGGCAGGAAGCATGAGGATCTTCGTTCTTCTTTCCAGGATCCCTTATCCCTTGGAAAAGGGTGATAAACTCAGGGCCTATTACCAGGTCAAACAACTTCATCAGCACCACACAGTCCACCTTTGCTGTCTTAGCACAGGATCTCCTTCCAGGGAAGCTCGAGCGACCCTGGAAACGATCGCCTCTGAGATCACCGTTATTCCACTTCGCAAGACCGCAATGGTTTGGTCTCTCTTTTCAGCCATCTTTTCACGGCGCCCGTTCCAGGTGGCCTACTTCTACCAAAAACGGGCAAAAGAACAGATCGATGCTGCTATAATGGCCTTTGCTCCAGACCATTTATTCTGTCAACTGATCCGCTGTACAGAATACGTCAAGGACCACTTCGAACGCCCCAAAACACTGGATTACATGGATGCTCTGTCCAAAGGGATGGAAAGACGAATAGACCATGCTCCACTCCTCTTTCATCCTCTTTTCCGGTCCGAATACAAAAGATTGGTCCGTTACGAGAATTTGGTCTTTGAATTTTTCGACCAGCACACCATTATTTCAGAACAAGATCGGGATCATATTTATCACCAGGACCGGAAGCGGATCCATATTGTGAGGAACGGTGTCGACCTGGACTTTTTTTCACCCATTCCTGAGCACCCCAAACGTTTTGATCTGGTCTTCACCGGGAACATGCGATATCCTCCGAATGTCGCATGTGCCCGCTTTCTCGTTCACAAGATCCTACCCAGGATCCGCCAGACCCACCCCGATTGCAAACTCCTGATCGCCGGTGCCGATCCCGGAAAGAAGGTACGGGAACTGGCCGGGAGCGGTATTGAGGTCAGCGGGTGGATGCCGGACATCCGAGAGGCTTATGCCATGGCCAGGATCTTCACTGCTCCCATGTACATGGGATCCGGTCTTCAAAACAAACTCCTCGAGGCCATGGCCATGGGCATCCCCTGCGTCACATCGGAACAAGTGAACAACGCGCTCGGGGCCAATAACGGGGAAGAGATCCTCGTGGGGGAGGACCCCGGGACCTTTGCAAACCTTGTCCGTTCCCTGATGAACGATACCGGCTTTCGGGATCATTTGGGAAAGAATGGACTGGAATTTGTCCGTCAATACTATGACCAGGAAAGGATCGCCGGAGGGCTAAAGCAGTTGATCGAAAACTTTCACGGTTCAAGGGACGCGCCTTCAACCCCATCCACGAATTAACTACCTTTGCATTTATCATGAAACCGCCTTTATGAGAAATGATCTGAACAGCATAGACGAAGCGCTCGCCGATATAAAAGAAGGGAAGGTCGTGATCGTTGTGGATGATGAAGACCGGGAGAACGAAGGAGACTTTATTACCGCTGCGGAAAATGCCACACCCGAGGTCATTAATTTCATGGCCAAGCACGGGCGGGGCCTGATATGCGCTTCCCTGGCTGAATCCCGGTGTGAGGAATTGGGGCTGGAACTCATGGTATCGGACAACACAGCCCTTAATAAAACCCCCTTCACCGTGTCGGTGGACCTCATCGGTCATGGTTGTACCACGGGCATTTCAGCGGGGGACAGGGCCCGGACCGTTCAGGCCCTTGCCGATCCGAACACCCGAAAGGAGGAGCTCGGTAGGCCAGGCCACATATTCCCATTAAAAGCAAGGGAAGGTGGGGTCTTACGGCGGACCGGACATACGGAGGCCGCCACAGATCTGGCCCGCCTGGCTGGTTTTCGACCTTCCGGTGTACTTGTAGAGATCATGAACGATGACGGCTCCATGGCCCGATTACCGGAATTAATGGAGATCGCGGAGCAATTCGGCCTGAAGATCATCTCGATCGAGGACCTCATTGCCTATCGCATGGAACATGAATCCCTGATCGAGAAAGAAGTCAAAGTGGACCTCCCGGAAGCTTACGGCGGTTTTACATTGCACGGTTACCGCCAAACCACCACCGATGAAGAACACCTCGCTATAACAAAGGGCGATTGGGACAAAGGAGACCCTGTCCTGGTAAGGGTCCAATCGCAGGACATCCTGCGGGATATCAGCCTATTCCGACACCGCCCCTCTCCGCCCCAACTCAGGGGAGCAATGGACATGGTCGAGAAAGCCGGGAAGGGTGTGATCGTTTCCATGCAACAGATGAACACTGGCGGCATCATCAAGCGTCTCCAACACTACAAGGACAACAAAGAAGCAATTGACAAAGGAGAAGGGTCCATGGGATTCCAAATGGATGCACGGGATTTCGGTGTCGGCGCCCAGATCCTTCACGACCTGAAAGTTAAAAAGATGCGTTTGATGACCAACAATCCCAAAAAACGCACGGGTCTTGTGGGGTATGGCCTCGAGATCGTGGAGCATGTTCCCCTTGTGGAAAGGACCGAAATGGAAGGGGACCAATAGCGTCATAACATTCGGATGACTGATCTTTTATCTTTGAAAAACAGGGGCACAAAACCTTTCGATACAGCGATCCATCATGGGCCTTAACGAGAACGATCAACAATTCTTCGATCTCTTTGATATCAAAGAGCTCAATAAGCTCCGTCCAAGCAAAGGACGCATCCTCATTTCGGAACCTTTTTTAGAGGACCCCCATTTTAAAAGGGCCGTGGTCCTGCTCTGTGAACACAATGAAGAAGGGTCTTTCGGATTTGTCCTGAACAAATTCATCGATGTGGAGGTCCATGAATTCATTGAGGATATTTCGACCGTTGACCTGAACACACGGGTGAGCCTCGGTGGTCCGGTGAAGAACGATGCCCTTTTTTATATCCATACACTGGGAGAAGCCTTGGAAGGAAGTATTGAGATCATGAACGGGCTTTACATGGGTGGCGATTTCGAGACCCTCAAGACCCTGCTCAACACCGGCCAGTTACCGGCGAACAGCATTCGGTTCTTTGTCGGCTATTCCGGATGGGTGACCGGGCAATTGGAAAAGGAAATGCAACAGAACTCCTGGTTGGTCTCTCGTTTATCGGTCGATGACGTCATGAATACGGACGAAGACAACCTTTGGAACAAGGCACTCGAAAAAATGGGCCGAAAACACGCTGTTCTGGCCAATTTTCCGGAAGACCCTTCGCTTAACTGATCAAAGGAAAGCTTATCCCCCCGGGGCCTTCAAGACCTTTTGGTTCAACTTTTCGAGCAAAAAGCGGGATATGCGATCGTGATAGGTGCTGGTACGAAACCGTTCGATCCAGCGGATTCCTGCCACTGAATTGGTCAGGAAACATTCCTCCGCACGGAGGAGCTGGTCAGCCTTTAACGAACCTTCAAGCACCTCCATGTTTTGTTCCCCGGCTACTTTCATGACCTCCTTACGCATCACGCCACGCACACAACCATCCTCCAAAGGCGGGGTATAAAGAACGCCATCCTGCACGATGAACAAGTTGGATGAGGTGGCTTCCGGGATCTTCATTTGCCGATCCACGAGCAAACAATCGTCCCACCCCATTTCCTCAGCATAACGGGCACCCATTACACTGATCAGAGCACTGGTCATCTTGTAAGGGGACAGGAGATCTTTTTGGACCCACATATGGGGATAAGTATCGACGACAAGGCCGGTCTCGTTCAACACATACCCCTCGACATTCAGTGCTCGTACCTCTGCAACCCAATTCCCTTTATTTCCCTCCGGTTTATAGGTCCCCCCGGATTCCCGAAAAAGGGTGAGCCTTATTCTTGCACTCCCAACGATCTCGTTTTTTTCGAGCAAAGCACCGAGCTTTTTCCCAAGAGAAGCTTCAGAGAGGAGCTCCTCGGGGACCTCCAACCCCAAGGCTTGTCCACCAGCCATCAAACGCTCCACATGCCCCTCCAAAAATAGAGCTCTACCCTGGACCACCCGAATGGTCTCAAAAAGCCCATCCCCATACAAGAAACTCCTGTTGTTTACTTTTAAGGGAGGTATTGTGGTGGCTTGTAATGCCCCATTCACCATTATATGACCACCATGGTCATCGCTCTCCATGCTCTACTTTTTCCCTGATCCATGTGACCTGTTCCAATGAGCTATTGCTCTGGATCTTGACAGCCTCTATTCCAGCCCGTGTACCGGCTTCCACATCCCGATCGCGGTCCCCCACCATCCACGTTCGACCGGGATCCAGAGCAAATTTGGCCAAAGCCCGCTCTACCATAAGCGACCCCGGTTTCCTGCACAAGCAATGGCCGACCGAAGGATGATGGGGGCAATAAAAGGTCCCGGCGATATTCACTCCTTTCTCCGCGAGGATCGTCCTCAAATAAGCATCGAGCTCCATCACCTCCTCATGCCCGTATATCCCTTTTGCGATCCCACTCTGGTTCGAAACGATGACAAGCACAAAACCAGCATCACAGAACCGTTTCAACTGTTCCGGCACACCCTCGAGGAGCTGAAGATCGGCTTTCCGGTACGTATACGTCCCCCTTTCCGCGTTCAACACCCCATCGCGATCCAACAACAATCCCGGTTGGCCCTGATCGATCTTTGAAGCTGAACGGCCCATTGGATCAACTTAAGAACAGAAGCTCTGGTTCACAGAATAGCTCCGATATAATCTCTTATCTGGAGGAGGAATCTCCACAACAAAGCATTTTCCAGGATGATCGTGAACACGAAGCCAAAGATCGCTCCCCAAAAATGTGCATCATGTGCAACGCTATCGGACATTCGTTTTTCCATGTACCGTTCATAGATCAAATAAAGAATACCAAAGATAAAGGCCGGGATCGGCACGGGTATCAGAAAAATATAGATCGCTGTTGTCGGGCTTATCAGGATGTGCGCAAAGAGGACGGCCGCCACTGCACCGGATGCTCCCACCGCGTTGTAAGAGGGGTCATCTCCATACTTTTTAAAGGAAGGGAGGGTAGCAAAGGCCATGCCTCCGAGATAAAGGATCAGGAAGTAGATCGTTCCGACGACCGGCTCGAACAAATTCTCATGCTTGAAGAAGCTTTCAACATTGGAACCGAAAACGAAGAACACGAACATATTCACCAACAAATGGGGAAAAGAAGCGTGAACAAAGCCGTGTGTGATCACCCGATGCCATTCCTTCCGTTGATAGCACTGCCAGGCATTGAATTGGAGTTTATAGAACAGATCCGGATTCGAAAAGGCCGAAAGGGAGATCAAAACGGTCAGGGCAATGAGGAAAATGGTCATCCGGGTACCGTATAAAAAAGCTTCATTCCCTTTATTCGCCTTCCTCCGGGATCAAGGTAAAGTCCTTGTCGATCCT
This sequence comes from uncultured Weeksellaceae bacterium, assembly GCA_964453635.1. Lineage (GTDB taxonomy): Bacteria > Bacteroidota > Bacteroidia > Flavobacteriales_D > CAYVSK01 > CAYVSK01. Next base: position 14,422 of record CAYVSK010000003.1, read on the forward strand.
CGGCCGATAGGAACTCTTGTCAAGGATCTCGATATCCTCCTCATGGGGTTCAAAGCCAGGGGCATCGACAAAAATATGGAATTTGCCGGGCGGTAGGATCATTATATAGCGCATCGTACGAGAATCGGGCGTGTAATCGCCATACACCTCACCGGTCGCTTTGTCCGTCACCGATATCATTGGCCGCTTGACCTTCATCCGTCCGGTGTCCTGCGAACGCAAATAGCCCTTGATCACCGTATACCGGGGATCCACGCCTTTGAATTCCACACGGTATACATCAAGATTCCCGTGACCTTTTTCCCTTAGCGATGATATATAGCCGTACTTACCCGAACGGGAGATGCGAAAATTCATATTGTCATCGGGCGTATTGATCGGATAACCGATGTTCTTGACCTTCCCCCATCGTCGTTTCACCGTGTCCCATTCCGCGGAAAAGATGTCGTATCCTCCCATGCTCGTATGCCCTTTCGAACTGAAGTACAACTTGCTCCCGTCGGGTGAGAGGTTGGGAAAATCCTCATCCTCCTCCGTATTGACCCCGGGACCAAGATTTCTGGCGCTACTCCATTTCCCATTGGGCAGTTTTTTCGATACATAAAGGTCAACCCCACCATGCCCCCCTTTCCTGTTCGAAGCAAAAATGATGGCATCCTTTTCATCGGTAATAGAGGCCGCGATCTCGACCTTGTCTGAGTTGATGGACTCAGGAAGCAGGTTGGGTTCCTTGATCCGGCCATTGACCAGATCCGCCACATACAGATCCCCATCGTAACCGTATCTTCCTCCATCGTCCATGTACAAAAGGACCTTATCCCCTTCTCTGGAAAGGCCAACGACCTCTTCATTCCCCTTTTCGGTATTGATGCTTTTCACCAGGGATGCTTCCGTGAATTCCCCTTCCGCTACCCTCGAGATATAAACATTGGATCGATACGTCCCATTTCGGTTCTCTATGCTCTTCTCCTTTCGCCGGGAATTAAAGAGCAAATAGGATTCATCTGCCGGGACAAAGGGATAATAATCCTTGTACAGGGAATTCACCGGATCTCCGAGATCGATGAAGTCAACATCCACGGGGAATTTCATGAGCTCCTTGGCATTCTCACAATACGCGATCTGCCGGTCAACCTTTTTCAGGTTGAATTCACTCCCCTTTCCTTTTTCTTTGAAATCGTAATAAGCATCAATGGCCTTGTCGAACTTATAGGCAAGGTGGTAAGCCCGGCCGAGGAGATAAAGCGCGTTCGGGTCGGCCTTTTTGTGCTGAACCGCCTTTTTAAGGTAGGGAACGGCCTTCGATTTATCGATATTGGTGTTCAGATAACAGACCCCGATCCGGTAATTGTATTCCAATTTGTCCGGGTCCTCCTCATGAAGGAGAAGATATTCTTCCATAGCCCCCTCAAAATCTCTCTTTTCGAAAAGATCCCGGGCCACTTTCTCGTTCTGGCCGTTGACCGAACTGAGAAAAGGAACGAGAAAGAACGGAATAAAAAGATATTTCATGGGGCGTGGGATCGAAAAGGGAAACAGGGTTCGCATGGAAGGGAACAAATCTAAGAACACCGATAGAAGAAGGGGTCAGTCACTTTCCGTTTCTACGTTCTCCGTCTCTCTGACCCACTTTTCCTTGCTGATACTGCGCCCGTTCTTGAAATAATAGGTCCCGGATTTGCTTATCGATTTGTGGTAATCATCCGCACGATCCCCTTTCACAACGATCCTTCGCACGATCCTTTTGTTGCCTTGTTTGTACTTTTCTTCACTGACCCCCTGGGGGTATTTTTCGGCAAGCTCGCTTTTCACCGGGCGATCCTCCCGATCGCTACGCCCCTTGTAAAGATCGACCGAATCCCGGTTCATGCCCCTTAATTCTTCCATTTCTTCTTTTCGCATGGCCTCCCGCTCTTCCCTATGGTCCGCTTTCAATTCCCGGAGAGCTTCCTGGTTCTCCTCCTTTTTCGTGGCATGGGACTCCTTGAATTCCTGAACCCCTTTCTTTCGATCCTTTATTTCCCCCATTTCTTCACTTCGGAGCTTATCGTCTTCTTTTCTTTTGTCCCGCTCCCATTCCCGGATCTTATCTTTTTGGGCCTTTCTCTCTTCGACCCGCTCATCATGCTTCTCCTTTTGTTCAGTCTTTTTTTCCCTTAATTCTTTCTTCATTTCCCGGACCGCTTTCTTTTCCTTACGGATCTCCTCGCCATGCGATCTGACCCGCTCATTGTGGTCCGCCTTTCGCTCCTTTTTTCTTTCTTTTACCGCTTCGACTCGCTTATCATGGGCCTTTTGTTTCTCCACTAGCTTTTCTTTCCGTTTTTCCTTCAGATTTTCCACATATTTTTTCTCGACCTCCCGGGCCGTGGCACTTTCGTCGATTCGCTCGGCATGGGCTTCCTTCAGCTCCTTCTTCCGTGCTGTTAAACGATCGGCTTTCTTGTCAAATGCTTGCTGCTTCTCCCTGATCTTTTTCTGATGCTCCTCTTTCAGGTTGCTCACGTATTTCTGTTCCACCTGCCTCGAGGTTTGTTCTTCCTCTACCCGATCCTTATGGGCCTTCCTTCTCTCTTCTTTTTGCTCCCTGACCTGGTCCACCCTTTCTTCATAGGCCGCTTGATGGGCTTCGTTCTTCTCCTTTTGTTCCGCTTTGCGTGCCTGGATCCTTTTCTTTCTCTCCGTTCTCTTTTTGGCTCCTTTTTCAGCCCGTTCATGACGTTCGGAGACCCACTCCTTTTTTTGTTTTTTCATGCGCTCCGTTTGTTTATCAAATTTCTCCTGTTGCTCCCGGATCCTTTTTTGATGCTCTTCCTTTAGATTGTTGACATATTTCTTTTCCACCTCCCTGCTCGTTTTCTCCTCTTCTCTGTATTCATTCCTCCATTCCTTTACCTCACCCTTTTTTTCAGAAAGTTCTTGCGTTTGTTCCGCATAACGCTCCTTCCCTTTGTTCCTGACCTGGTCGCGGGCATCCTCCTTTTCCTTTATCGCTTCCATCCGCTTTCGCCGTTCTTCCCCTGCGCTCTTTCTTCGCTTCTCTTCGGATCCGGCGATCCTTTCTTTCTCTTTCTTCAATTGCTTCTGCCTGGCCCTTCGCTCCTCTTCCCGGAGTTCCTCCATATCTTTTTCAAAGTTCACATCTTCCGTATCATCGATACGCTCCCCATAATAGGGTTCGTCGTCTTCCTCCTTTTGGTCTTTTTTGTTGTTCTGCGCCGTTCGCCCGGACCTGTCACCCCGGTTCTTTTTTTGTTTTTTGAGGATCAGTTCGATCTTCTCGATCCGCTTTTTGGGGTGATACTCATCCGGTTTGATCTTTAAAGCCGCCCTGTAATCCTTTTTGGCCGCGTCGTATTTTTCCGCCTGAAAACGCTGATCGGCCCGGTCGATCAAGGTTTGATATTCCGCCTCCCGCTGCTTGTCTTTTTCCGCTTTTTCTGTTTCCGCTTTCTCACTCGATTCCTTGAGCCGCTTTTCGATCTTGTCGATCCGCTCCTTTGGATAGCTCTTCCCGGGCATTAATCCGGAAGCCTTCTTATAGTTCGTCAGAGCCTTCTCATAGGCCTCCTTATCATACGCCGCATCCCCATCAGCGATCAATCTTTCATAACGTTCCTTTTTTTCTTTTTTCCTTTTCCGTTTTTCTATGAGCCGTTCCGCCTCATTGATCCTTTTTTGGGGATGCTCCGCTTTGGATCGGATAGCCAGGGCGTCCCGGTATTTTTGGATAGCTTTTTCGTAATCGGCCTGATCAAAGTGCTTATCTCCACTTGAAACGAGCCGATCGAACCTTTTATCCTTTTCGCTTTCCTTTTTCTGCTCTGCTACGTGCTTTTTGCACTTTTCGAGCCGTTTTTGGGGATAGGTTTTATCGCTGAATATGCCAAGGGCCTTTTTGTATTGGTCCCGGGCTTTTTTCCATTCCTGTTCGGCGAAATGGCGATCGGCCTTCTGAATGGCCGCCTGATAGCGCTCTTCCTTTTTCTTCCGGGCCAGGATACCGTTCACCTTATCGATCCTCTCCTGGGGATGTTCCTTACCGGGAAAAAGCTCCAGAGCAGCCTTGTATTTCTTTTTCGCGGCCCCGTACTGCTCCTTGTTGAACAACTCATCAGCGGTTTTTATGGTCTTTTGATAGCGTTCCTTCTTCTTTCCCTTCTCCTTTTGTGCTGCCAAGCGTTTCTTGATCTCGTCGAGCCGGGACTGGGGATGCGATCTTTCCGGGAAAATATCGAGCGCATCCTTGTAGTTCCGGCGCGCCTTTTTGTACTGTTCCCCTTTGAAAGCCTCGTCTGCTTTTGTGATCAGCTCTTTGTAGCGTCCTTTCTTCTTTTTCTTCTCTTTAGCAGCGGCCAATTTCTTCTCACAAAGGTCGACCCTTTTCTTGGGATGGGACTTGTTTGGGAATATATTCAGGGCTTCTTCGTACGCTTTTTTGGCGGCCTTGTATTCTCCGGCCTCGAACTTTTCATCGGCTGAAGCGATCCGTTCCTTGTAGCGCTGTTCTTTCTTTTTTGATTCCTTTCTATCAGCGATCCGTTCTTTCACCTTTTTTAACTGATCTTGGGGATACTGCTTCTCCGGAAAGACCTCGAGAGCTTTTTCGTATTTCGAACGGGCTTTCTTAAGCTTATCGTTCTTCAAACGCTCATCCGCCTTGTTGATCAGGGCTTTGTAACGTTTCCTCTTCTTTTCTTTTTCCTTTCTTTTTTCAATGGCTTTTTCCGCTTTTGCTATCCGGTCCTTGGGATATTGCTTATCGGAGAATATGTCCAGGGCCTCCTGATATTTGCCTTTGGCCTTTTTATACTTTTCATTACCAAAAAAACGGTCGGCCTCGTCCACGACCTGTTTATATTTTTCCTTCTTTTCTTTTTGTTTTCCCAGGAGCTTTTTGACCTCGCTGAGTTTCTTTTTGGGATATTCCTTTTCCGGAAAGACCGCCCCTGCTTTTTTGTATTTTGAACGGGCCTTTTCCAGCTCCTTTTCCTCAAATGCCTGATCCGCCTCACCGATCAGCCGGTCGTATTTCTCCTGTTTTTCCTTTTTTTCCTTCAGGATCTGGTCGATCTTTTCCGTCCGCTTTTTGGGATGCGAAGCATCCCCCCACAGACCCAGGGCCTCCTGATATTTTTTCCGGGCCTTTTCGTAAGCTTCATTTTCAAAAGCCTGGTCGGCTTCGGAGACAAGCGCGTTGAATTTTTCCTTCTCCTTGAGCCTTTTCTTAACGGTCTTAAGACGGTCATTGGGATGAGATCGATCGGGAAAGATGTCCAGGGCCTCTTTATATTTGGTCTTGGCCTTTTCGAAAGCCTCGTCCTCAAAGGCCTGATCCGCTTCGTCGATCCGTTTCTGGTATTCCTGCTTTTTTTCTTTTTGTTGCTCGATGATGCCTTCGATCTTATCGAGACGCTCGCTGGGGTGCTCTTTATCGGAAAAGACCTCAAGGGCTTTCTGATATTTGCTCTTGGCCGCTTTATAAGCTTCCTCATCGAACTTTTTATCAGCAGCACTTATCAATTTTTCATAGCGCTCCTGCTTCTTCTTTTGCTCAGCCAACTTTTTCTTGGCCTCTTCCGCCTTTTTCTTGGGTTTCTTTTTATCCGGGAAGATCCCGGCCGCTTCCTTGTAATGGTCCCGGGCCTGCCCGTAGGACCGGTCCTCCATGGCCTGTCCCCCCTTCTCCATCAACTTCCGGTATTTTTTCTTTTTGGCTTCCAACTCCCGAATGGCATTTTTTCGCTCCTTCTTTAATTCCTTCTTGACCTTGGAGGTATAGGAAAAATTCCACTCCATTTTCACTTTTTCCTCGTTATATCGAGCCTTTCCTATTGGCTTATCGAGAACGGATTCATCCATCCCTTTGACCTTCTCGAACAAGGTCATATTCACGGCCATTTCGAAGCCCCCTTCCTCTTCGGCTATTTTCTGGTCCTCAAGCGGAATATTGCTTGTGTTCACAATGACCTTTTTGGATGCGTAACCGGATTTGTGGAATTCGATCGTATATTTTTTTCCGATCTCAAGATCCATGGAATACTTCCCATTGGAGGAAGTGGTAGCGGATTCCACGGTAGACCCTCCTGCCTTGGCCTTTACCTCTACTCCACTGAGGCTATTGGAATTGGATTTTTTCTCAGCGCGACCGAGGATCTTCATGTCGTAAGGCTGAGCATCGCTATGGCGCACCGGTAAGAGAAAGGCCATGCCCAGCAAGAGGATATACCCGATGGCGATCGGGGACGGTATTGAAATGGTACACTTGGTCATGGTCACCAACAAAGATAAGGATATACTCTCCGCATCCTTATTCTTAACGAAAACGCCCCCTTTAAGGTTGCCGGTCCGAAGGAAATGGATCTATATATCGATGGTCACACCGCTTCCCCGGGAAAGGCGAAACGGTTGGGGCTCACAAAATCCGCCTTCACTGCGTAGAGCACGATCTCCGCAGTATTGCGCAGCCCCAATTTCCTCATAATGTTCTTGCGGTGCGTATTGACCGTATGCTCACTCAAATAAAGTTTCTCTGCGATACGGTTGTTGGTGTGCCCCTCTGCGATAAGGCGCACGATCTCGGTTTCCCGAACGGATAAAGTGACCGGGTTGCAATCGAACAACGCCCGGCCGATCCCATCCACATTGATCCGACCATGGGAAATGGTCTCAAGGATCTTGCCACAAAAGAACTTTTTTCCTTTGGCCGATTCAATAACGGCATCCCTGATCTCCTGGATGTCGCAATCCTTCTTGATGTAACTCCGAATACCGCTCTGCAGGGCGGTCTTTATGGCCAAAGAGGTTTGGTCGGCCGTTATAGCAACAAATGCGATCCCGGGATCCCTCTCGAGCACCTCGGGGACGGTTTCAATACCAAAACCCGGCGCAGTGGTGTCGATCAGAACGACATCCGGTGCCTGGACGCGGAGCTTTTGTTTCATTTCCCCGGCCGAAAGCGCTTCGCCGATCACACGCACTTCCTCCACATCGCTGAAGACGGCTCTCAAACCGTAAAGGATCACTTGATTGCTATCCGCCAGAAGTAGTTTTACGGGATCTTGCATAGGGCTCACCCTGATTGGAACGCTCAAATTTAAACATATTGCTTCAATGGCACCTGAATGACTTTCCCATCCACTGCCAATTCTGTGTTTGGAAATATTTGGCAGGCTTCTTCGAGAAAAGGAGCGAGGGTCTTATACCGGGCAGAAAAATGACCGAGCAACAATTTATCCACGTCTGCCTCTTTTGCCAAACGGGCCGCTTGTTCTGCCGTGGAATGAAAGGTTTCCCTCGCTCTTTTTGCATGATCAGCGGTAAAGGTGGCTTCATGGTAAAGCAGGTCAACGGCTTCTACCGCTTTCACCATATCCTCGCGAAAGCTGGTATCGGAACAATATGCGTAGGTCCGGGGGACCGGTGGCGGGGTCGTTAGTTCCTCGCATGGAATAACGCGCCCATCCTCCGTAACATGATCATCCCCTTTTTTGATATCCTGAATGGCATGGACCGGTATCCCGTATTCCGATATTTTTTCCTTGATCATGTTGCGTTCCTTTTCCTTTTCCCGGAATAGGAAGCCACAACAAGGGACCCTGTGTTCGAGCGGAATGCTTTGGACGGACAACACTTTGTCGTCGATCAAGACCTCCGACTCCCGGTGATCAAAGGCATGGAAATGCATGCGGAAGCGCAAACGGGTACCCGTGAGCTTGAGCTGTTGACGGATCAATTCCTCCAAACCAGGGGGACCGTATAAGTAAAGGTCCCAATCCCGCCCAAGCAAATGAAGGGTCAGGAGGAATCCCATCAATCCCAGATAGTGGTCACCGTGCAAATGGCTAATGAACACGTGCCGGATCCGCTGGAAAGGAACACCAAAACGACGCATCTGGAATTGGGCTCCTTCACCGCAATCGATCAGGAAATGCTTTTCCTGAACATTGAGGACCTGAGCACTTGGAAATCGCTCGGCCAATGGAAGCGCGGAACCACTTCCGAGAACGGTCAGTTCAAAACGCATGAAGGCAAATGGAAAAAGGGCGCAGGGTGCTTATTCCTCCCCGCTGTTGCCGATATTTCTTTCAAGCTCCTCCATTCTCAACAGATCCTCGGCCTCCTTTACCGTAGGCGTGATCTTCAGAACATTGTTCAATTGAGAGATATCGATGAGCTTTTGGACCGCATCCTGGATGCTGGCAAGGATGAACGAACCGTTGGCCTCTTTGCACAAGCGATGCGCCACCAGAATGGAGCTCAAACCCGATGAATCACAATAGCGGGTCTTTGAGAGATCGAGAATGATATTGCGGATGCCCTGCTTGTTCAAATAGACAAACTTGGACTTGAGGTCCGGGGCACAGGAGGAATCAAGTTTCTCAACCCTGGAAGTGACCAATGCATGATCTTCTTTTTCCTCGACCTGAAAAGACATCCGAAAAGATTTGAAGCAAATGTAAAAAAATTCGGGCCCAAGATGCGAAATGGGCTCAGCTTCGATCCAATTCCCCTGCAAGCAGATAAAGGACAGCCATCCGAATGGCCAGGCCGTTCTCCACTTGGTCGAGAATGATGGAATCAGCAGCATCAGCAACAAAGCTGGTTATTTCCACCCCCCTGTTGACCGGTCCGGGGTGCATGATCGTTACGGGGCTTCCGACAGCTTCCAAAAGCTTCATATCCACTCCGTACATCATGGAGTATTCCCGCAATGTGGGAAAATAGACCGCACCACCTCCCTGGCGCTCGAGCTGCACCCTCAACATATTAGCCACATCACACCATTCCAATGCCTTACGTAAACTGAACTCAACCTTTACTTGAAGGTCACGGATATGCTTTGGGATCAGGGTCCTCGGCCCACAGACCATGACCTCTGCCCCCAGCTTCTGGAGGCAAAAGATATTGGAAAGCGCCACTCTTGAATGGAGGATGTCACCGATGATCGCGATCTTTCTTCCCTTCAGGGAACCGAAGCGTTCGCGAATGGAATAAGCATCGAGCAAAGCCTGTGTGGGATGTTCATGCGTCCCATCACCGGCGTTGATGATCCGTGAACGAACATTCCTGGCAAGAAAAAAGGGAGCCCCCGGATCGGGATGCCGCATCACGACCATGTCAACCTTCATGGCCAGAATGTTGTTGACCGTATCGATCAACGTCTCCCCCTTGTTCACAGAAGAAGTGCTGGCGGAAAAGTTCACGACATCGGCCGAAAGCCTTTTCTCTGCCAACTCGAAGGACAAGCGGGTACGCGTGGAATTCTCATAAAAAATATTGGCGATCGTTACATCCCGGAGAGAGGGGACCTTCTTGATCGGTCTGGAAAGGACTTCCTTGAACTGATCCGCGGTCTCGAAGATCAGGGAAATATCATCCTCCTCAAGGGAGTCGATGCCCAACAAGTGATCAGTACTCAGTTTGCTCATCGGCCCCTTTTGAGGTGAATAGCAAGACTTTTTCAGGACCGCCACCATCGGTCCATTCGACCGAGACCATTTCTTCTTCGACCGTATCCACAGTGACTCCCCTGTAATCCGGTTTGATGGGAAGTTGGCGCCGGAAGCGGCGATCCACCAGGATCAACAACTCCACAGTCCGGGGGCGGCCATATGCGAGCATGGCATCCAACCCCGCACGAATGGTCCGACCGGTGAAGAGAACGTCATCCACAAGGATCACATGTTTGTCCTCGATAGAAGACTCGATCTCCGTCTCTTTGGGTATGATCGGTGCATCCTTTTGACGAAGGTCATCGCGAAAAAAGGTGATATCGAGGGCCCCATAGGCCAGGGGCCCACCACCGAGCACACGCTCAAGCCCATCCTTCAACTGTCGGGCCAGGTATACCCCCCGGGGCTGAAGCCCCAATAAAACACTGTTCCTGAAATCATCGTGGTTCTCGATCAATTGATAACATAAGCGATCGAGGGTAAGATGGAAGTGGGAGCGGTCGAGGATGGTGATCGGTTGCATGGAAGCCATGGGGCTCCAAATTTAGGGCAACTGGATCAAAAAAAAGCCCGCCCGGCAAAGAGCCGGGAGGGCTTCATTTTATCGGGGATCGCACCTTTTACTTCTCCCCGGGATCGTTTTCTTCATCCGGATCCGAACCCTCTTCACCTTCTTGTTCCTCATCTTCCTCCTTTTTGGAACCCGTCGTACCCTTCTTTTCCCCTTCTTCCTCTTCCATGGAGGATTTAAGGTCGGACAGGGTGTTCAGGTCGCCAAGGGTCGTACGTTCAATGTTCTTGTTGACCTTGTTGACCGCTTTGCGTTGGGATTTCTCCTTGGCCTTCTCCTTTTTCTTTTTCTCCTTCTTCTCCTCTTCTTCCGCTTCCTCATGGATCCTGGAATGGGAGACAATGATCTTTCTTCCCCGTTTGTTGAACTCGAGCACTTTAAAATCGAGTTCTTCCTCCACTTTAGCGGTCTCTCCGTCCTCCTTTTTCAAATGCTTGAGAGGCGCATAGCCTTCCACACCATAAGGGAGCATCACCGTGGCCGTTTTGCCTTCTATGCTGGTGATCGTCCCCTTGTGAACGGAACCGACCGTGAAAACGCTTTCGAAGACATCCCAGGGATTCTCCTCGAGCTGCTTGTGTCCAAGGCTCAGTTTACGTTCCTCCTTATCGACCTCCAAGACGACCACCTGGAGTTCATCACCGACCTTACAGAATTCCGAGGGGTGTTTGATCCGCTTGGACCAGGAAAGGTCGGAAATGTGAACAAGGCCATCAACCCCTTCTTCCAATTCGACAAAGACACCGAAGTTGGTGAAGTTCCTGACCATGCCGGTGTGTTTGGAATCCACGGGATATTTCTCCTCAATATTCTCCCAGGGATCCGGTGTGAGCTGTTTCAGTCCAAGGGACATCTTTCGCTCCTCACGGTCCAGGGTAAGTATCTGAGCTTCGACCTCGTCCCCGACCTTCAGGAAATCCTGGGCACTTCGGAGGTGCTGTGACCAAGACATTTCAGAGACGTGGATCAATCCCTCGACCCCTGGCTGGATCTCAACAAAAGCTCCGTAATCAGCAAGAACGACCACTTTTCCTTTGACCTTGTCACCAACTTTCAGGTCGGGGTCCAGGCCATCCCATGGATGCTCCTGTAATTGTTTGAGCCCAAGGGCTATACGTTTCTTTTCGTCATCGAAGTCCAGGATCACGACATTGATCTTTTGATCCAACTCGACGACTTCTTCGGGGTGATTGATACGGCCCCAAGAGAGATCCGTAATATGGATCAGTCCATCCACCCCACCGAGGTCCACAAAAACCCCGTAAGAGGTAATATTCTTGACCGTGCCCTCCAGGACCTGGCCCTTTTCCAGTCCCTGAATGATCTTTTTCTTCTGCTCCTCCAACTCAGCCTCAATAAGGGCCTTATGAGAAACCACGACGTTCTTGAACTCTTTGTTGATCTTGACGACCTTGAAGTTCATTTCCTGCCCCACATAAGCATCGTAGTCCCGAATAGGCCGTACATCGACTTGGGAGCCCGGTAAAAAGGCCTCGATACCAAAGACATCGACGATCAACCCGCCTTTGGTCCGACACTTCACTTTGCCCGGGATCACTTCATCGTTCTCCATAGCTTGGTTAACTTTTTCCCAAGCCTTATGGGTCCGGGCCTTTTGATGAGATAAGACGAGCTGACCCGTGGAATCCTCCTGTTGTTCAACAAAAACATCCACCTCATCCCCTTCTTGAAGGTCAGGATGATAACGAAATTCCGAAGCCGGGATCACCCCTTCGGATTTGTAACCAATATTGACCACGACCTCTTTCCGGGTCTTGGATACCACTTTGCCCTTGATGACCTCTTTTTCTCCGATCGAGGTCAGGGCTTGTTCATAAAGCTTGTCGAGCTCTTTTCGCTCTTCTTCCGAATAATCGTCCACTTTGTCGGAATAGGAATCCCAATCGAAGGGCTCGTTCTTATCTTGGCCCCCTTGGTCCGGAAGATCGTCGCTATGAGCCACTTGCGTTGTGTTCGATGCTTCGTTCGTGCCCTGCTGGCTCTGGGAACCGGACACACCGGTACCTGCCGCATTCTCCTCCTTTTGCTCATCCCCTGAAGCATTTCCTTCGCCCTTCTCTTCAGGCGCATGTTCAGGAGCCTGAGCTTCGGACGTTGCTTTCTTCTCCGCTTGTTTTTTGTTTTCTTCAGCCATGAAACGGCCTTGTGATTTGTATTCCGCTCATGATCAAAAAGATGAACGGAAGTGGTTCGACGATCGTTTTAAGTTTTAACGGGGTTGCAAAATGAATACTTCGCCCGTATTTGAGCCCGCAAAGCTACAAATCTCTCGGGAGACATAAAAACCCCTTTTGGTTTCCCCTTCTTTACGCAAGTTCATCCTCATCGTCGTCATCGGAGAAAACGGAACTGAGAATATCCTTGAAGGTCATGCCGGAGGCAAGCCGATCTTTTGTCAGCAGGGAGTATTCGGCCAACCCATGCAGGACGAACTCCATCATAAACGATTTATCACCCCTGGATAAACGGGGCTGATAGGTATCGACGAGTTCCTCGAGCCCGTCCACACTTTTGAGCTTTTTCTCCCATTCCCCTGTCGGCAAATTATCAGAAAGCTCCAGCTCATTTCCATTGAACCAATTCACGATCCCTTCATACGGGTTTTTCTCTTCTTTTCGCTTCATCGAACCAGGCGTTGGGAAGTAAACCGGGAACAGACTACGGATGGACTGACCGATCAATCGTTGGGCTACATTGTAGGGGCCTTCCTGTTCACCTTCATATACCAGCTCGACTTTCCCCGTAATAGCGGGGATTACACCGATCAGGTCACCTATACGGGCATTGGCCGTCTTTTCGCCATTGACCACGGCCCGTCGTTCCACAGCGCTGTAAAGTAGCTCATAGGCTGCGATCGGCAAACGGGCCGAGACCCCACTTTTCTGATCGATGAACTCGCTATCGCGGGCTTCAAAAGCCAAGTTTTCGATCAGATCCTCCATCAGTTCGTGCACTTTCACCTTCTCGGCCCGTTCCTGGTCGATATCCGCTTCTTGTTTGGTGATCTGTTTGGAGGTCTCGATGGATTCGGGATAATGGGTCATGACCTGGCTTTGAATGCGGTCTTTCAAGGGGGTGACGATCGTCCCCCGGTTGGTGTAATCCTCCGGGTTCGCCGTAAAGACGAATTGAATGTCCAACGGTAAGCGGAACTTGAACCCTCTTATTTGTATGTCCCCCTCTTGCAATATATTGAACAAGGCCACCTGAATTCTTGGTTGAAGGTCCGGCAGCTCATTGATCACAAAAAGTCCCCGATTGGCATTGGGAACAAGCCCAAAGTGGATCACGCGTTCGTCCGAATATTTGAGTTTCAGATTGGCGGCTTTGATGGGATCGACGTCCCCGATCAGATCGGCAACGCTTACATCGGGTGTTGCGAGTTTTTCCGTATATCGCTCGGAACGGTGGAGCCATTCAATGGGTGTATCATCCCCTTTCTCTTCGATCAATTCCCGGGCATGTTTGGAAATGGGGGCAAACGGGTCATCGTTGATCTCCGAACCTTCCACGACCGGTATATACTCATCAAATAAGGCGGTCATTGCACGGGCAATGGTCGTTTTGGCCTGTCCCCTCAGACCAAGGAGATTGATGCTGTGACGCGCAAGTATGGCCCGTTGTACATCCGGAATGACCGAATCCTCGTAACCGAGAATATGAGAAAATACATTCTCCCCGTTCCTCAACTTCTCGATAAGGTTGCTTCGCAATTCTTCTTTGACACTTCTTGTTTGATACCCCGCTTCCTTGAGATCGCCAAGCGTGGATGGGTGCGTCGTCGCTTTTGTCGCCATTTTTTTGGTGTTAAGGCTGTTTATTTTTCCTGGGTGTCCTTGTTGGCCGGAATGTTCTCACCGCTCCCGGTCATCGAACATTGCGCCGCCTGTTCCGCTCATAATCCTCAAAGATGAATTCTCCCAATCCCTTGAGACTCGTGTAAAAAGCTTTACCATTGTTGGCTTCCGTGAACTGTTCCACGAATTGCTGCAGGTAGGGGTCTTTCGCGATCATGAAGGTGGTCACGGGTATGCCGGCCTTCCTGCACTGCCTTCCGAGATCCATGGTCCGTTTTACGATCCGGGGATCCATGCCCCAACTGTTCACAAAGTACTCATTTCCCTCTTTAATACAAGTCGGCTTACCGTCTGTGATCATAAAGATCTGCTTGTTGGCATGTTTTTTCCGGCGAAGGATATCCATGGCCCTTTCGAGGCCAGCGACCGTATTGGTATGATAAGGGCCGACCGTCAGATACGGCAGATCGCGTACCCGGACCTCCCAGGCATCATCGCCGAATACCACGATATCGAGGGTGTCCTTGGGATACTTCGTGCGGATCAGTTCGGCAAGCGCCATGGCCACCTTTTTCGCAGGCGTGATACGATCCTCCCCGTAAAGGATCATGGAGTGGGATATATCGATCATCAAAACGGTTGAAGAGAGGCTCTGGTCCTCGGTCTCCATGACCTCAAGATTTCGCTCGGTCAACTTGAGATCATCGATCCCGTGATCGATCTGAGCATTCCGGATGGAGTCTGTAAAAGCAATGCGGTCGGGGCGATCGCCGAATTCGAACTGACGGCGGTCCGCTGTCAGTTCATCCCCCTGGCCTTGATGGCCCGTACGATGATCTCCTTTCGTTCCTTTTTTGAGTTGACCGAATATCTGATCGAGGGAACGCCGACGGATCAATTGTTCCCCTTTTGCCCCCATGTCATAATCCCTTTCAGCCCCACTGGTCGAGGCCTTGATGTACCCTTTTTCATACAGGTCCTTGATAAAGTCATCCACCGTGTAATCCTCATTGGTGATCCCGTGGGTCTGGTCCACCTCCCGAAGCCAATCGATCGCTTCATCCACATCACCGGCTGTATAGGTGAGCATTTCCATGAAGAGGTCGACCATTTTCTCGAACGCGGACCGCTGATCCCGCTCGGCTATGTATTCGGTAAAGCGATAGCCCTGCATAGAAGTTCTTTAGGTTTTCTTTTCGGACCTTAAGTTCGTTATCGGACAAATCCTGTGCCCCATATCACCTGCTTCCAATGTAACAGATCTGCCGCAGGTATGGTTCTCGGCGCAATTTTCCTCAGGGGATCGTTAATAATACCTGGAACAGCAACTTCGTTGGCCTTCGGGGTACTGCTAATTTCGTGGTTTCTGAGGACTGACCATTGTCCATTCGCTCATGGCGCAGAGTAGCAAAATAAAAAATCCCCCCAGGGGGGCGGAAAGTTCCGAATGGAAAGCTTCAAAGGAGAACCGCTCCAAGACCAAAAAAAGGGGGAGCAAGGGGTCGCGACCAACGATTTTGCGCAAGGCAAAGGAGTTTTTCCAGGACACCCGGACCCGGAAGGTCTTTGGGGCCTTTATGCTCCTGTTGGCGCTTTATCTTTTCGTTGCTTTCACCTCCTTTGTTTTTACCTGGAAGCAGGATCAGGCCCATGTTGCCAATAAGGATTTCATCGAGGTCATCGGGAACAAGGATTTCGATGCCCGCAACCGGCTCGGTCGATTCGGCGCCTATATCGCACACCAGTTCATGCACAACTGGTTCGGGATAGCGGCTTATTTTTTTGTCTTCCTTTCTTTTATGGCCGGGATCCGCACCCTATTCGGGGTCCGCGTATCATCAGCGGGTCGAACGATCGCCCACGTCCTCTTCGGACTGATATGGATCCCGGTAACGCTTGCATTCTTCTTCCGCGAGAAATGGTTATTCCTGGGCGGATATTTCGGCCACTACCTGAGGGAGTGGCTGGAAGGCATTCTGGGGACCATCGGGACCGGGGCCATTCTTTTCTTTTCTTTATTGGCCTTCATCATCATCATTTTCGACCCGAATCTGGGCCATTGGCAAGACCGAATAGCCACTCTCTTCAACAGGTTCCTTGCATCCACCAAAGGGGATAACTATCCTAGTGACCAGGATGAAGATGAAGACATGGCCCTTTCTCCTTCGGAAGGATCGGAAGGAGAAGGGGACAATGGTAGCGGCCCCGAACCCGCTTATCAGGGTCCCGATCACGAAAGCAACGAGGAGGGGACCATTCCAATGGAGACATCGATTTCCCCGACCACGGAGGGGGATCCGGAGGAGCTTTCAGAAACCCCACCCGAAACGGAAGAAATGCCCAACAAGGGAACGAACAAGGAGGAAGAAGGACCGGAAAACACCGATCCGGAGTCGGCCCCTGATGAAACGGATGAACCCACCGAATTGTCCCTCGACCGGGAGAATTCAGAAGATGAGGAGAAAACCGGCAATGAAGAGGGCTTTTCCGTATCCGTTGCCCAGGCGGAAACAGAAGAGAGCACTCCGGATGAAAAAGGCAGTGAAGGGTTCGGCGAATACGACCCGACCCTTGACCTTTCCGAATACCGCCCACCCCACCTCGAACTTCTGGACGATCACGGGAGCAACGAGATCCATGTGGACCGGGAGGAACAAGAGGCCAACAAGAACAAGATCGTCCGGACCCTCGAGAACTACAACATCCCCATTTCAAAGATCCATGCCACCGTGGGGCCGACCCTGACCCTTTACGAGATCGTACCAGGGGCTGGTGTCCGGATATCCAAGATCCGGAACCTTGAGGACGACATCGCCCTTAGCCTTGCCGCCCTCGGTATCCGTATTATCGCTCCCATCCCGGGACGGGGCACGATCGGCATCGAGGTCCCGAACGCCAAGCCCCAGACCGTGTCCATGCGTTCCATTCTCGCATCCGATAAATTCCAGCGCAGCGAAATGGAATTGCCCATGGCACTTGGGAAGACCATCAACAACGAGGCCTATCTGACCGACCTGACCCAAATGCCCCATCTTTTAATGGCAGGCGCCACAGGTCAGGGCAAATCCGTGGGATTGAACGCCATTCTTGCATCGCTGCTCTATAAAAAGCACCCCGCCCAGGTCAAATTCGTCCTGGTGGATCCCAAAAGGGTCGAACTGACCCTCTTCAAAAAGATCGAACGCCACTTTCTTGCTAAACTACCAGATGCGGAAGAAGCCATTGTGACCAGCAACGATCGGGTGATCAGTACGCTCAACTCCCTGACCAAGGAGATGGACGAGCGGTACAAACTCCTTCAGGAAGCCGAGGTCAAAAGCATTAAGGAATACAACAAGAAGTTCATCGAACGCCGGCTGAACCCAGAAAAGGGGCATCGTTTCCTCCCTTACATGGTGTTGGTCGTCGACGAATTCGCCGATCTGATCATGACGGCCGGCAAAGAGATCGAAACTCCGATCGCCCGTCTTGCTCAACTTGCAAGGGCCATTGGGATCCATCTGATCATCGCCACCCAGCGTCCTTCGGTCAACGTTATTACGGGTATGATCAAAGCAAATTTCCCGGCCCGGGTCGCTTTTCGCGTCACCCAAAAGACCGACTCCCGGACCATCCTCGATGCCAGTGGCGCTGAACAGCTCATCGGAAAAGGGGATATGCTCCTTTCAACAGGGAGCGAACTCCAACGCCTCCAGTGTGCTTTCATCGATACCCACGAGATCGAGCGGATCACCGAATTCATCGGGGAACAACGGGGATATCCCGAAGCTTTTCAATTGCCTGAGCCCGAACAGGAAAGTAGCGGGGACACCGGAAATTCCGGACAGGAGGAACGAGACCCCATGTTCGAGGACGCGGCCCGTTTGCTCGTACAACACCAGCAAGGCTCCACGTCCTTAATACAACGTAAATTGAGGCTCGGCTACAACAGGGCTGGCCGCATTGTGGATCAGCTCGAATCGGCTGGCGTAATAGGCCCCTTTGAAGGAAGCAAGGCCAGGCGGGTCCTAATACCCGACGAATACACTTTGGAACAGTTTTTGAACGATTCAAGTGAGGAAAATGACCAGAACTGACCCTTCCACCAAAACGACCAACATGAAAAGCATCGCGATCCTTTTTCTTTTAACGCTTCCCGCCTGGATGCCGGTCAATGCGCAGCGGGGGCAAGAGGGAACCACGAACGACCCCAAGGCAAGAAAGATCCTCGATCGATTGAGCGAGAAACATGAAGAATATTCTTCGATAACGGCCTCCTTCACCAACAAAATGGTGAACAAAAAAGACGACCTGAGCCAGTCACAGGAAGGGGAACTGAGCGTGAAGGGCGATAAGTACCGGATGGAGTTGGAAGAACAAAAAGTGGTCTCCAACGGAAAACTCCGGTGGACCTACCTGAAATCCGAGAACGAAGTGCATATACACGATGCTGATGAAGCGGAGGAAGGGGAGTTGGTCAAACCCTCCCAAATATTCACCATCTGGGAATCCGGTTTCAAATACAAACATGACGGGAAAAGCAAGGTAAACGGAAAGACTTGTGATGTGATCGAACTATATCCCAAGGAGCCGGGCGAAAAATCTTACCATACCGTGAAACTGGAAGTGGACAGCAAAAATGACCGGATCCGCCGACTCACCGTTCTCGGAAAAGGCGGCACGAATTACATCTACCTGGTGAAGGATTTCAATACCAATAATGAACTTTCCAAAAGCACCTTTGAGTTCAAAAAATCCGAGCATCCGGGCGTTGAGGTAGTGGACTTCCGATAATCCCTTTATTCCTTGTAAAAGACCTGCCCCCCTTTCATGACCATCTTTACCCTTTTCATGGCCTCAATATCCTTTAATGGGTCGCCATCCACAGCGATCAGGTCCGCCAATTTCCCTGTCTCAACCGACCCGAGACGGTCTTCCTCCCCGAGCATTTGAGCAGCCCGGATGGTTGCTGCTTTGATCGTCTCCATAGGGGACATGCCCGCCTCTTTCATATAACGGAATTCCTTCCAGTTCTCTCCGTGCGGGAACACACCGGCATCCGTTCCAAAAGCCACCTTCACCCCTTTTTCATAAGCCTTTTTAAAGGTTGACTGTAAGCGGGGACCGATCATTCTGGCTTTGGGGCGAACGACCTCCGGATAATAATCGGGATCCTCGGCTTTTTTGGCCACAAATTTGCCCGCTGTGAGGGTCGGGACCAACCAGGTCCCGTTTTCCTCCATAAGATCCATGATCTCCTCGGTCATCAGGGTCCCGTGCTCGATCGAATGAACACCCCCCTTAATGGACCGTTTCATGCCTTTGGCACCATGTGCATGAACAGCTACATGGTAACCATAATCTTCCGCCGTGTTCACAATAGCCTCGATCTCTTCCTTACTGAACTGGGGGTTCTTGCTGTTCTTGGCCATGCTGAGGACCCCTCCGGTAGCCGTGATCTTGATCAGATCAGCCCCGTTCTTGTAACGCCACCGCACTGCTTCCCGGCACTGCGCCTCTCCATCTGCCACACCCTTCCTGGGGCCGGCATTCGGATCCAATTCCCGGCGGAAAGCATTGGTCGGATCCCCATGGCCCCCGGTCGACCCAATGATCCTCCCTGAGGTGAAGATCCGGGGCCCCTCTATTTTTCCAGCCTCGATGGCATCCCGACAAGCCAGATTCACACCATCCCCGCCAAGATCACGGACGGTAGTGAAACCCGCCCTGAGGGTCCGCTTAGCGTATTCCACAGTTCGAAAGGCGCGCTCTTCCCTGTTCTCTGTGAATTTTTTCATGTATTGTTTGGGGGAGGTCTCTTTGCTGATATGCACATGCATATCCATTAAACCAGGCATGACAGTTTTGTCCCGGAGCTTTATGACACGATCGGCCCTTCCCCCATGGTAACCGTCCTTAACGCCATGAATGGAATCACCTGCCACGATCACCGTGACATTTTGCCGGGGCTCGGGATCCACACCCGTTATCAAACTGCCGCATTGGAGGTAACGCTTATCCTGCCCCTCAGCGTCCCCGACCCCGAAAGAGAACAAAGCGACCATCAACATCGTTCTGATATACATAAAAAAGGTTTTTGGGATCCGTTCTACGAAATAAGAAGATCGGCACAGATACAAGCTCCTTTTTAACAAAGGAAGCATCTGTGTGACCAAATGGCATGGAATTGCTACCTTGGATAAAAATGCGCTTCCTGGTCCTTCATATCCTGATCGCCTTCTGCACCCACAGCCCCTCCCTTTTCGGTCAACCCGAAACATCCGGGGATTCCACCGAAGGAGCGAGAGACCCCTTTCATGTTCTGAAACTGGAGAAAGTCGGCAACGATACCCTCCCCTCCGTTGAATTAAGCCCCGTCTACATCAACGACTGGGACCCTGAAACAGGGCGGGCTTATCGACGAAAATACCGAAAGCTGCGGAAAAAGGTGGTCAAGGTCTATCCCTATGCAAAGGTTGCGGGCTTGTTACTCCAGCAGTACAATCGTCATCTCGATAGCTTGAACAACGAGATCCGGCGTAAATTCTACATGAAGAAAACTGAAAAGGATTTGAAAAGGGAGTTCAAGGACGACATCAAAAACCTGAGCCTGTCCGAGGGATTGATCCTCATCAAGCTTATTGACCGGGAAACGGGCAACACCTCTTTTCAGGTCATCAAGGAGATGCGCGGCGGATTCTCAGCATTCATGTGGCAAGCCCTTGCCAAGGTTTTCGGCGCCGACCTGAAAAGGTCCTACGCACCGGATGGAGAGGACCGGATCATCGAAAAGATCGTGCAACGGATCGAAGCCGGTAATATCCGGATCCCTGAGCGAACGATCCAAACGGAAAAGGTCAGGAACGTCCTGAGTCGTGCAGGCGGGAAGCAGAAGTGGTGGAAGGAAGGGAACGACAAAGGCTCATAGAACACTATAGAGCCCTCTGCTCTCGATGTATTTGCGGATCAAAAAGAACTTGACCTTTTTTCTTCCCCTTTTGACCCGCTTCTGAAGAGACTTTTCAGATATTCCGGTCCGTTCTCCTTTTGTTCTGTTAAAATGGGGAAAATCGATATCAGGGATCGGCTCTCCAAGAAAAGGACAGAGCTTTTCCCATCCTTCCCCCTTTGTCACATCGATCTCGAGCAGGTCTTTCGGCCGATCGCGAAAATAGGCCCGCACTTTCTCGTTGTGTTGGCGGTAGACCTCGATAGCATGCGCTTTATCCCCTTTTGGTAATCCCTTTCCCTTCCCGTATACCCATTCGTGCATAGGGGCCCTGAGACCGCCAATATGACGGGAAACACTTTGATACCACGCTTCTTCGTCCCGTATGGTCAGAATGAAGCGACAACCCGGCACGTGTTCATCGATCCGTTCGAAGATGAGGGGCCAGGGATTGTCCTCGACCGCATCGTACTTGGAAAGTTCTCGGAAAACCTTCTCATACCGCCCTTCCAGGATGGGCAAAAGCAGGCGTGGCTTATTATCCCCAACCCGGTAACCAAGGATCTTAAGCGCCTCCCGAATGGTGGAAGTCCCGGTTTTCTGGAATCCAACACCAATGATCTTGTTACGCGGATATTCAATAGCCATGGGAGCGGGCCGGGAAGCAAGTGCCGAAGGTGGGATTCGAACCCACACTCCCGAAGGAACACGATTTTGAGTCGTGCGCGTCTACCAATTCCGCCACTTCGGCCTGTATTCTTACGATCAGCACCGCAAAGTTAGCCAAAAGTGCCAGAAGGACAATCGGTCCGCCATCCCGTAAGCAGACCGTAGTCCCTAACCCGTTGCCGCTGCCTTTACTTTCTCTTTTCCGGCATCCTTTCTGACCAGGACCCCATCCTTTAGAACTGGGATAACATCGGTTTGATCGGGCGTTAGGGAGTGTTTGATGTCCTCGCCCAGGTTCAGGTCCTTTAGCCTTCTCCTGTGGGAAGAGGACTTAAGGAACCCGAAATAATTGTGCCGGGCCGAACGGTAAAGATACTTGGCCGAGATCGAGGAATCATGGAAAGAAGTAAAGTGGCCGCTGTCGATCAAGCGGTCGGCGATACCACCAGCACAGATCGTGTCCTCGAGGTTA
Source organism: uncultured Weeksellaceae bacterium (assembly GCA_964453635.1). Classification (GTDB taxonomy): domain Bacteria; phylum Bacteroidota; class Bacteroidia; order Flavobacteriales_D; family CAYVSK01; genus CAYVSK01. Next base: position 36,335 of record CAYVSK010000003.1, read on the forward strand.
AAGCGATTTTCCCAACCAGCACACAAGAGTAGAACATTCCGGTTTCTTTCCTGGAGATAATTGCAAACGGCATCAAAGTTTACCAAAGCCCCCACGATGACCTCCGGCATTTCTTCCACTTCTTTGAGGGCTTGTGTGCCATTGGTGGTCGTCATGGCGATAGTTTCACCGCGGAAACGATCCGTTTCATAATCGAGTGGGGAATTCCCCAACTGAAACCCCTCTACGACCTGCCCTTTCCTTTCCGCAGCAGCCAAATAACCCGCATCCCGGTATTCCCGGGCCTCTTCTATGGTCTCAAGCGGAACGATCTTTTCCACTTGATGGTGAAAAGCCATGCAAATGGCCGTGGTAGCCCGCAACACATCGATCACGACCGCGATCTCGTGTTCATCCTTGTGCAGCGGGTAAAGATTGGGAGAAAAACAGACCTCGACACGGTTCCGCCTGTCATTATGGTCCTGTTGAAAAGTAGGGGTCATTTTTTTTCTATAAAAGGCGGTTTCACGACCCGGGCGGGGACTTCTTTTTTCCGGATCGCCACTTTGATATCCGTCCCGGGTTCGCTGTATCGAACATCCAGATACCCCAATCCAATGGGTTCCTTTAATACCGGGGACATGGTCCCGGAGGTCACTTCCCCGATGCGTTCTCCCGCCTCGTTGAGGAGCTTATAACCTTTTCGTGGGATCCCTTTATCGAGGAGTTTGAAACCCATTAATTTCCGGGTAACCCCTGATTCCTTTTGTTCCTTCAATTGATCAGCGTTGACGAAGCCCTTCGTGAACTTGGTGATCCATCCGAGCCGCGCTTCAATGGGGGATGTGCTCTCATCTATATCATTGCCGTATAGACAAAGCCCAACTTCCAACCGAAGCGTATCCCTTGCCGCCAGTCCTGCCGGTTTTATCCCATATTCCGCGCCAGCGTCCATGATGGCATCCCACATCTCAGTGGCATATTCATTGTCAAAGTACAACTCAAAGCCTTTCTCGCCGGTATATCCCGTATGAGAGATGATCACATCACTCACTCCAGCCATTTTACCCCACGAGAAGGAATAGAACTTGATGGAGGAAAGGTCCGTATCGGTCAGTTTTTGAAGCGTCTCCTCCGACCGGGGCCCTTGAACAGCGATCAGAGCGGTCCGGTCAGACCAGTCCTCCATCTCAGCCCCTTCATTGTTGTGCTTCTGGATCCAGTCCCAGTCCTTTTGGATGTTCGCTGCATTGACGACGAGCATGTAGCGTTCCTCGTCGAGCATATAAATGATCAGGTCATCCACGATCCCCCCTTCCTCGTTGGGCATACAGGAATACTGAGCCTTCCCGGGATACAGTTTATCCGCATCATTAGAGGAGACATACTGAAGCAGGGGCTTGGCATTTTTTCCTTTTAAGATGAATTCTCCCATGTGCGAAACATCAAAGAGCCCTACCGCATTGCGGACGGCCATGTGCTCATCATTCACCCCACTGTATTGAACAGGCATTCTGAAGCCCGCAAAGTCCACCATTTTTGCCCCCAAGGCCTCATGTTTAGCTGTAAGCGGTGTTTCCTTCATCTTCCCGGATTTTCTCCCCTCTACATCAAAATATCGGGCCCTTATGAATAGAACAGCCCGTACCCTTATTCGGGGAGCCGATTTGCAACAAAAGTAAGAATTCTAAGGAGCCCGGTCCGGCCCACCTACCCATCCCTTTGAAGGACCGACAAAACCGGCTCTTTATCAACAATATGGGGAATATTGCCCGAACTTTCCCTATCTTTGGGGAAGCACTTCATGAATTTGGGCCCGAAGCATCGCATAAAACTTCCCGAGCAACACACCCCGAGATGGGCCATTCTACTGATCGATGTAGGGATCTGTCTGCTATCCCTCTTATTGGCCTTCGGCCTTCGCTTCAATTTCCAGATACCGACCAAGGGGATAAGTATGTTGACGAATGCTTTGCCCTTCTTTCTGGCGATCCGGATCGTTTCCTTCCTGATCGGGAAGACCTATGCAGGCATCATCCGGTATACGAGCACCGAGGACGCCGTCCGCTTATTCCTTACGGTCACGGCGGGTAGTATCCTTTTTGTACTGCTCAACCCGGTGCGCTACTACCTTTTGGAAAGTCGTTATTTCCTGCCCTTTTCCGTGATCATTATCGATTACCTGGTGACCATCTTCATCCTCATTTCCTATCGAATGGCGATCAAGACCTTTCACCTCGAGACCCGAAGCCAACAAAAAGGTCAGAATGAAGGATTACTGATCTATGGGGCTGGCGAAATGGGGATCATCACCAAGCGAACACTCGACCGGGATGCCTCCAATACCTATCGCTTGCTGGCTTTCCTGGATGACGACAAGAGCAAAGCAGGAAAGACCCTCGAAGGGAGCCCCATCATTCATTCGGACAAACTGGCCGACCTTATCGAACGGCGGGCCATAGCACAAGTGATCGTGGCGATCCGGAATCCGGATAAACAAAAGGAACGCGCCATCATTGACACCTGCATCGATCGGCAAGTGAAGGTAATGACCGTGCCTCCTGTGGACCAGTGGATCAATGGACAGCTCAGCCTCCGGCAGATCAAGGAAGTAAGGATCGACGATCTCCTCGGACGGAAACCGATACGACTCGATGAAAAAAGCGTTCAACGGAATCTAAAGGGAAGGAATGTTTTGGTTACCGGAGCTGCGGGTTCCATTGGCAGTGAGCTCGTACGCCAGGTCCTCAACTACGGTCCGGCCAGGGTCATTCTGCTCGATCAGGCAGAGTCCCAGCTTTACGAGTTGGAGGTCGAGCTTCGGGGTAAATACCCCGAGGGGAATTTTGAATGTGTGATCGGGGATATCCGGAACCGGGATCAAATGAACGCGGTCATCAAAGAACAACGACCCGATATGGTATTTCACGCTGCTGCTTATAAGCATGTTCCCTTGATGGAGTCTCATCCCAGGGAAGCCACTCTGACCAACGTTATTGGCACAAAAGTGGTCGCTGATGCAGCGATATCGCACGGCGTGGAGGAATTCCTGATGATCTCTACGGACAAGGCCGTGAATCCCACGAGCGTCATGGGACTAACCAAACGTATGGCCGAGATCTATATCCAATCCCTAAACAAAGAGAGCAATACACGCTTTATAACCACTCGTTTCGGGAATGTATTGGATTCACACGGTTCGGTCATCCCCCTCTTCAAAAAACAGATACAAGAAGGGGGTCCGGTCACGGTCACCCACCCCGAGGTCACCCGCTATTTCATGACGATCCCGGAATCCGTTCAACTTGTCCTGGAAGCTGCGGCTATGGGAGCAGGAGGTGAGGTCTTTCTCTTTGATATGGGCCATTCGGTCAAGATCATCGACCTGGCCAAGAAAATGATACGCCTCTCGGGCTTCGAGCCTGAACTCGAGATCCCGATCAAAGTGACCGGACTACGCGCGGGGGAAAAATTGTATGAAGAGCTCCTGACCGATCAGGAAGAACATCTCTCCACGCATCATCCCCAGATCATGATCGCCCGGATGGAGGAGTACCATCCCGAGCAGATCAGAAATGCCATCCATGAGCTCGAAGAAGCGATCGCGAACCAGGAAAAGGAAGATATTATAAGGGCTCTCAAAGAAATGATACCGGAATCCAAGAGCCAACATGCCTATTCATCCCCGACCGGCACCAATTAAAAACCATCCCATACGGGAAACAGGATAGCCCCCGAAAAAGACAGGATCAGGATCGGGGGCTTCTTGATGCCCTCCTTAAGTGCCCTTATCCTGAAGCCTTTCGATCGCTCCCTGAACCGTTCTATGGATGGAATCCAGTTCTCCTTCAGTGATGCAGTAGGGAGGGACCACGTACACTTCATTCCCGAGGGGGCGCAAGAAGATGCCTTTTTCCAGAAAATAGCGGGCCAGACGATCCCTCAATGAATTGAAATAGGATGTCTCTTCGGTCGACCCCAATTCGACCGCCAATATGGTCCCCTTTTGACGGACATCACGCACACCAGCATCACCCTTTAGTTCCGACCGAAAGTGGTGATGTTGCTCAATGATCCGATGGATGTTCTGCCAGGTCTCCTCGTATTCAAAGAGGTCCAGGCTCGCATTCGCGGCCGTGCAGGCCAGCGGATTAGCTGTATAGGAATGGCCGTGAAAAAAGGTCTTTTTGCGATCCTTATCGTAAAAAGGGGTATGGATGTGCTCCTTGCACAATGTAGCAGCCAGGGCCATCGTGCCGCCGGTCAACCCTTTAGATAAGGCCATGATGTCGGGTTTATACGCCAGCTCATGCGTGGCGAACAAGGAACCGGTCCGGCCGAACCCCGTGAATACCTCATCTGCAATGGCCGGCACACCATAGTCCTGACACAGCGCAACAAGCCGTTCCAGGGGAGCACTTTCATGCATGATCATCCCTGATGCCCCCTGAACCAAAGGTTCAAAACAAAAGGCGGCCACATCACCTTTGCTCAACTTACGATCGAGCATTCCATGAGCTTCCTCTTCCCTTCCCGGTGTAGGAGCAGGGATGTATTCCACCTCGAACATGAGGGGATCGAAAGGAGCATTAAAAGCGCTTTTGGCACTTACGGACATGGCCCCGAAGGTGTCCCCGTGGTATCCGTTCTCAAAGGCAATGACCCGCGTTCTTTGTTGCCCTTGGTTGTACCAGTATTGCAAGGCCATTTTAACGGCCGTCTCCATGGCCGTTGACCCATTGTCGGAAAAAAACACCTTACCCGGTCCTCCATCCCACTTCTCCAGCAAGCGTTCGGCCAATCTTACGGCCGGTTCATGGGTGAACCCGGCAAAGATCACATGTTCGAGGGACCGGTGCTGCTCATTGACCTTTTCGGCAATATAGGGATGCGCATGCCCATGGGTGTTCACCCACCAGGAGGATATCCCATCAAGGTATCCGTTTCCCGCTTCATCGAAGAGCCATGCCCCTTTCCCGCTAACAACAGGAATGGGGTCACCCGCTGAATAGCGATGGGTAAAGGGATGCCACAGCACCTCGCGGTCTCGTTCAACGAGGGACTTCATACGCTACCAAGCTTCTTCTTAAAGGGTCCTTTCTTCGAGTGGGGCTAAATTAAAACGAGCAGCGTAGTTGGCGACCGTTTGCCGGTCCCAAAAAGGCTCCTCCCTGACCCTCCCAATAACGGGCATCTCCGTGTACCATTCTATGAAGGACTCTGTGGAGCGATTCTCCGGGCCGTTGAATATCAAGCCAACGACCTTTATTCCCCGACTTTTTAAGACTTCCAGGGAAAGCAGAGTGTGGTTTATACTACCGAGGTAATTTCTGGAGATCAGGACCACCCGGGCCTCGAAAGTACCGATCAGATCGATGATAAGATCCCCACGCGCATTGAGGGGAACCATCAAGCCTCCGGCCCCTTCGATAAAAAGGGGACGATCCGTATCGGGCATCCGCATTCGACCCGGCTCGATGGAAACGCCATCGATCGCAGCCGCTCCATGGGGAGACATTGCGGTACGAAGGCGATAGGATTCCGGATGACAGGTAGCATGGGGATCCTCAAGAAGACGGGCCACAAGCATGGTATCCGTATCATTCAAAGCACCAGCTTGAATGGGCTTCCAATAATCGCCACCCATAGCCTCTACCAAAATGGCCGATATCAGGGTCTTTCCTGCATCAGTTCCTGTTGCCGTCACGAAATAACTGGTCATAGCCCGTTTTTAACGATCGGATCAGACGATCGACCTCTTCTTCACTGTTATGATAATGAAAACAAAAACGGATGCGCTCCTTCCCTTTCGGGACGGTCGGACTCCGGATGGGTTTTACATCGAAACCATCCCGTTGAAGGAATTCGGCCAACCTTTGAACATCCTCGTTCCCGGGAACGAACAATCCTTTGATGTGCGAACGGGAGGGTAGCGATCCGAACGGGACCTCCGCCCCAACGGACCGGTCAAAGCGCTGAGCAAGACCTTGGACCCATTCTGCCCGTTCCCGCTCATTCCGGGCCACCTGAAAAGCCTCTTTGATGGCCAGAAGGGTTGTTTCAGGCAAGCCAGTGGAATAAATAAAGTGACGCGCAAAATTTACCAGAAAATATTTGAGTGTCAGATCGCCAAGCACAATGGCCCCCTGTGTGCCCAGCGCCTTACCAAAGGTGCACACCCGCGCAAAAACCCGTTCTTCCAGACCATGGGAAGGCACGACCCCTTCCCCGTGCTCACCCTTCATGCCAACAGCGTGCGCTTCATCAACGATCAGGTAGCATTCTTCCCGGTCTTTCATGGATTCGAGCAGCTCCCTTAAAGGCGCCTCATCACCATCCATCGAATAAAGCGATTCGACAACAACGAAAACCCTGCCCCGGGCCTTTGCGATCTTTTTTCTGAGGTCCTCCGGATCGTTGTGTCTAAAGGAAAAGGAACGGGCCATCCCGATGCGGACCCCATCCCGTATGGAAGCATGGACCAGTTCATCAAAGACAACGGTATCGTGGCGCCCCGGGACCGAACCAAGAAGACCGATATTCGCATCGTATCCGGAATTAAAGACCAACCCCGCTTCCGCCTTGAACCATTCCGGTAAGTCCTGTTCCAGCTCGGCATAAAGGGGGGAATTACCCGAGATCAATCGAGACCCTGTAGCACCGAGACAGGGATCGAGCTCCCTGACGGCCTTCCGGACCCGTTCCTTCAGTTTCGGATCCCGGGCCAACCCCAGAAAATCGTTGGATGAAAGATCCGTTTTCGGGATGGTAGGGACGGAAAGATCACGAAAAGCGCCTGTATCCACACGTTCTTTCAGGTATGAAAAAAGGAAGTCTCTATTTCGGCCATCCTTGACACCCATCCTGATGGCTCACTTAAGATGAGCCCGAACCCCGAAATTCATACCATAGGACAGAAGCTCGTGATAGATCGCACCTGCAGGCTCCCGCCGGGCATTATCGAAGTGTTTGAACTCAAACGCGGGCCTGAGAAGAAGGTAAAAACGGTCCGCCAAATTCCAGGTACCGACAATACCAGTATTAAAAAAATAAGTAGCCCCCAGCCTTCGTTCTCCGAAGAGACTCAAACTGGTGACCCGGGTGAATCCGTAATATCCACCCCGTACATTGACATTCAGGGCAAGATCCTCGTGCTCAAGAAGGGAGAGCGGAAACTCACCTTGCAAAAAGAACATATCGAAACGGAAATTCTCGACAAACGAGATAGGGTCCCTAAAAACAGGGGACTCTACCTGGATCTCGTAAAGAACGAATTCCTCAAAAGCGATCCCCATTCCGACCCGCACATCCTTCAGGGGAGCGAGCACTTCGACCTCATAGGAATTGTAAGTGCTTTGGGCCGTCAAACGGTGGTCACCGGAAACGATCTTCTTCCCGTCCCGTCTTACAAGCTCATATCCTTCGGTCCTGGAGTACCAATCCGTGACCCCTTTTCCGGCGGACAGGCCGAAAAAATACCGGTGGTCCTTCTCTGCGTTGTAATAGCTGCTTTGCTGAGCAAAAGACCCTATGGGCAGTGAAAGCACAAGGGTCAAAAGGATTATTGCAGGATTACACGCTTTCACTTTCAGGGGACGTACGATGAGGATCCACTTCTTTCGCTCCCTGAGAGACGGATGAACCCTCTTCCGGTTGCCTATCTCCTTTAAAAGCGGCCCGGGGCTTCAGGTCGAGGGTCTGGAACAATTGCATGTCTTCGTTATACTCGGGGTTCGGGGTCGTGAGCAATTTGTCACCAGCAAAAATGGAATTGGCCCCGGCCAGGAAGCACAAGGCATGCCCTTCTTCGTTCATCTGGGTCCGACCCGCCGAAAGACGGACCGTGCTTTTGGGCATAATGATCCGGGCGGTCGCGATCAAACGGACACGGTCCCATACCGGCACGTGAGACTGGTCCTCAAGCGGGGTCCCTTCGACCGGGACGAGCGCATTGATGGGAACGGACTCCGGATGGGGATCGAAGTTCGCCAGGGTCCGCAACATTTCACAACGGTCCTCCACTGTCTCCCCCATGCCAATGATACCGCCTGTGCACATGGTAACCTTCGTATTCCGAACATTCTGAAGGGTATCGATCCGGTCCTGGTAATCGCGGGTAGAAATGATCCGGTTGTAGAAATCCTCCGAGGTATCCACATTGTGATTATACGCGTAGAGACCTGCTTCTTCCAGCTTTTTGGCCTGCTCCTCTGTGAGCATACCGAGGGTACAACAAACCTCCATGCCCATGCCAGTGATCTCCCTGACCATGTCCAGGACCTTATCAAAATCCCGGTTATTGCGCACCTCGCGCCAGGCAGCACCGAGACAAACACGAGAAGCCCCGTTCTCACGGGCATTCTTGGCATGCTCGACCACATCTTCTTTGGGCATGAGTTTATGAACATCCACACCGGTCTGGTATCGAGCTGCCTGTGGACAATAACTACAATCCTCGGGGCAACCCCCGGTCTTGATAGAGAGGAGAGAACTTACCTGGACCTCGTGGGGATCATGATATTTTCGATGGACCGTAGCGGCCCTGTATACCAAGTCCATAAAAGGCATATTGTGGATCTCGAGGATCTCTTCCTGGGTCCAGTCGAATCGAATGTCTTCTGCTTGACTCATTTTGAAAGGGTTTATGAAGCCGGGCCCGCGGCCCTGTTATAGACAGAGGTCTTAACAGGGCAAATATAATATCTGGGGTGGAACGACCCATTTTCCCCCCTATTTCTTCCTGACGAACGCGGGATCGACATGTTTCAAGGTCGGCAAGCCAGGCATCCTTCCTAACTTCGTGCCATATGCGCATCGATATTCTCAGCGCGGTGCCTTCACTCCTGGAAAGCCCTTTCTCCCATTCCATTGTGAAAAGGGCCAGGGACCATGGGATCGTGGATCTCAGGCTCCATGATCTTCACGATCACACGGAAAACAAACACCGAAAGATCGATGCACCCCCTTATGGAGGAGGGGCCGGGATGGTCCTCCGGGTGGAACCCGTGGCAAATTGTATCGAGGCCCTGCAAAAGGAGAGAAGGTATGACGAGATCATCTATACCACACCAGAAGGGGCTTCCTTCGATCAGAAGACCGCGACCGAATTGGCGACCGATCAGGCCCTGATCATCCTCTGCGGCCACTACAAGGGCATCGATGAACGAATAAGGGAACTTTTCATTACACGCGAGATCTCAGTTGGTGATTTTGTTCTTTCCGGGGGAGAATTGCCAGCGGCCATGATCGCTGATGCGGTCATTAGACTCGTACCAGGGGTTTTGGGTGATGAAACCGCAGCCTTTACAGATTCCTTTCAGGAAGGACAGCTCGCTCCGCCCCTTTATACAAGACCAAAAGAGTTCCGCAGCAGAAAGGTACCCGATATATTGTTATCGGGAGACCACAAGAAAATTGAAGAATGGCAGGAAGAAAGGGCGCAGGAAAAAACCCGAACAAAAAGACCGGACCGCGATGTTTAGAGACCATATCAAATCCCTCCAGAAAAAGGCCTCTCCCCTGGAGCCCAGTGAAACAGAACGCCGGGAACTAACGGAAAAAGTGGTCCGGCACGGAGAAGATTTTCTCGAGGAACTCCCCGAACTTCCCGCCTATAATGTGGAGGGGGATGGTCATCCCCTTTCGGAGGATGACCTCACGCAACCGGAGGAAAGCATCGACCGGGTCCTGAACACCTATCGCGAGCATGTCAATGGTCCTGGCCTCAATCCAGCATCCGGGGGGCATTTAGGATATATCCCGGGCGGGGGCATATTCCATTCAGCCCTCGGCGATTTCCTGGCGGCCGTCACCAACCGCTATGCTGGCGTATATTTTGCTTCACCGGGTGCCGTCAGGATGGAGAACAAACTTCTCCAATGGATGGCGGATATTGTGGGATATCCCTCGACAAGCCTCGGAAACATCACTTCAGGTGGAAGCATCGCCAACCTGATAGCCGTTGTAACGGCCAGGCAAGCACACGGATTAAAGGGAAAGGACCTTGAAAGAACGGTCATTTACAGCACCACCCATGTCCACCACTGCATGGACAAAGCGTTCAGAATAGCGGGTGTCGGGGAATGCATCAGGCGTCATATACCCATGGATGAACGTTTTCGGATGGATCCCGAGGCGCTCGAAGGGACCATCCGGGACGATCGTGCCAACGGACTATATCCCTGGTTCCTCGTCGGGTCCGCTGGCACGACCGATACCGGGGCGATCGACCCCCTCCGGGAATTGGCAGGAGTTGCTGAAAAAGAGGGGTTGTGGTACCACGTGGACGGGGCCTATGGGGCCTTTTTTCAATTGACCGAAAGCATCGGGGATCGCCTCAAGGGCATGGAGGCATCCGATTCTCTGGTAATGGACCCGCACAAAGGACTTTTTTTGCCATATGGCAGCGGTGTGGTCCTGATCAGGGAAGGGGAAAAACTAAGAAAGGCCCACCATTTCCAGGCGGATTATATGCAGGACGCAGCTGAGATGAACGATGTGGCTTCCCCTGCCGAACTTTCACCGGAATTAACGCGCCATTTCCGGGGGCTTCGTCTATGGCTACCCCTTAAATTGCTCGGTGTCGAACCATTCCGGGCCGGACTCGAAGAAAAATTGGCCCTGGCTCAATACCTTGCCAAGGAACTCAGGAATAAGGAACATTTCCAATTGTTCGATGACCCCCAACTGAGCGTAGTGACCTTCCGCTACCTTCCGGAAAGTGGCGACCCGGACCTGGCGAACAAAGATCTGAACGATGCCATCCGGAAAGATGGCCGCGTCTTCCTATCCTCTACCCGGATCCATGGACATTACGCACTCAGAGCCGCGATCCTAGCCTTTCGTACGCACCTCCATACCATCGATACCTTGCTGACCGTGCTCGATGAAAAGGTGGCGGAGATCGCCCCAAAAGAATCGGGGGTCAAGGAATGAGAAGCGCTATGATCCCGTCAGGGACGCAAAAGATCGCAAAACAAGTCAGGCAAGAAGAACTTATTGCCCCCGAGTGGGATGATATGCAAGGGTTCAGGATCAGCGTTGATCCATCGGAACGTAATCCCGTTTATTGAATCCCACGTAGACCTGCCTGGGCCGTCCAATGGGCTCCTTGCTCTCGGTCATTTCCTTCCATTGTGCGATCCATCCCGGCAAACGACCGATCGCGAACATGACCGTGAACATGTCCATCGGAATACCAATGGCCCGGTAAATGATGCCCGAATAAAAATCTACATTGGGATACAAGCCCCGCTCGACGAAATAATCATCCGAGAGCGCCGTCTCTTCGAGCTTTTTGGCAATATCAAGAACGGGATCGTGCACGCCGAGCTTCTCCAACACCTCGTCACAATTCTTTTTAATGATTCGGGCCCGCGGATCGAAATTCTTGTAAACCCGGTGCCCAAAACCCATTAAGCGGAAGGGATCGTCCTTGTCCTTCGCTTTCTCAAGGAATTTTTTGAGGTCTCCCCCATCGTTCCGAATGTGTTCGAGCATCTCGATCACGGCCTGATTGGCCCCGCCGTGCAGTGGACCCCAAAGGGCATTGACGCCGGCCGATATTGAGGAATAAAGGTTGGCCTGGGAGGATCCCACGATCCGAACAGTAGAAGCCGAGCAGTTCTGTTCGTGATCAGCGTGCAGGATCAATAGCTTGTCAAGGGCATCCGCCACCACCGGATCCGGCTCATAGGATTCGGTGGGCATGGCGAACATCATGTGGAGGAAATTCTCACAATACTGAAGCCGGTTCTGGGGATACATGATGGGCTGCCCAACGGAATTCTTATACGCCCAGGCCGCAAGGGTCGGGATCTTGGCCATTAACCGGTTGATGGTCAGATCGATCGCCCGTGGTGGACGATTGGGGTTCTGGGATTCGGGATAAAAAGTGGAAAGGGAACAGACCATAGAGGCCAAAATACCCATGGGATGGGCCTTGGTGGGATAGGCCTCGTAAAAACGCTTCATATCCTCATGAACCAGGGTATGATGATTGATGCTATTGTAGAATCGATCGTATTGTTCCTTTTTGGGCAACTCCCCGTATATAAGCAGATAAGCCACTTCCAGGAAAGAGGAATGATGGGCCAGGTCTTCGATGGTATAGCCCCGATAGCGCAAAACCCCCTCTTCACCGTTCAAAAAAGTAATGGCACTTTCGGTTGAACCGGTGTTTTTGTATCCTTTATCGAGGGTGATGTATTTCGTTTCCGCGCGAAGGCTCGATATATCGATCGCTTTTTCGTTCTCTGTCCCCTCTATAACGGGAAATTCATAGGTCTGGCCTTCCAATTCCAATCTTGCGGTTTCTTCGCTCATCTTCTTTTCCACTTTTGTTTCGTTACATGATTTGGATCGAACTTGATCGCTATAAATATATAAAACAATTTGAATTCTCTTCAAAGCCGAAATGGAACGGCTCCCCTTAAAATATCAAGACCCAGGAGCGTCAAAACGGATGAGGGATGTGCTGCATAAAGACCGCATTCCAGCTCCGTCATAAGAACAAGTGATCACCCCGCCCCCCTGGCTACGGAGTTGACGCTGTGCACAAAATAAGCCAAGAAGCGGATAAGGAAAGCAACGCCGACCGGTAACCCCATGAAGGTCCTGAAGCCCCTCGGGTAGCGATCTTTTACCTTTACATATAAGATGGAGCAGATTCCCTTTCATAAAACCACCTCCGATTGGTTCAGGAAAATATTTGGTACGCCCACAAACGTTCAGCAAGAAGCCTGGGAATCGATCGGGAGCGGTGAACACACCCTCCTTTCCGCACCAACGGGATCGGGCAAGACCCTGGCGGCCTTTCTTTCCGCGATCGACGACCTGGTAAAAAAAGCCCGAGCCGGGGACCTGACGGAAGAAACGCAGGTGCTCTATATCTCGCCCCTGAAAGCACTGAGCAATGACATTGCCACCAACCTACAGAAACCCCTGGAAGGGATCGACCATTCCCTTTTGCAGGAAGGAAAAGCTCCAGCAGGGATCACCACTGCGGTCCGGACCGGAGACACCCCCTCTTCCCGCCGATCTGCGATGACGGAGCACCCACCCCACATTCTCGTCACCACACCGGAATCGACCTACTTACTACTGACGAGCGACAAGGGCCGGAAACTTCTCTCGACCATAAGGACAGTCATCGTGGATGAAGTCCACGCTATTATAACCAGCAAACGAGGGTCTCATCTTGCCCTCAGCCTCGAACGCCTGGAAAGAGTTACTTCCAGCGTCCCTCAAAGAATCGGACTGTCAGCCACGCAAAAGCCGATCGAAAAAGTGGCCCGTTTCCTCTCCGGGGGAGAAAAAGAGAAAGACCGACCGTGCCGGATCATTGACCAGGGGCATGACCGTTCCATGGATCTGTCCATGGAGTTACCGGATTCCCCCCTTAGCAGCGTCATGTCAAACCAGGTCTGGAAAGAGGTCCTCACAAGGCTTGATCAACTCATCCGGGACCACGATACCACCATCATTTTCGTCAACACCCGCCGATTGGCCGAACGGCTCGCTGCTCAACTCGAAGAAAGCAGCGACGAAACACGCGTTACGGCACATCATGGAAGCATGTCCAAAAAAGCCCGGCAACGGGCAGAGGAACAACTCAAGGAGGGAAACCTGAAAGCCCTCGTGGCCACCGCCTCACTCGAACTCGGGATCGACATCGGGTCGGTGGACCTCGTTTGTCAGATCGGGAGCTGCCGGGAAATATCCACCTTCCTTCAACGGATCGGAAGGTCCGGTCATACCCTAAAGCAGACCCCAAAAGGACGCCTTTTCCCGCTCACAAAGGACGAGCTCGTAGAAGGAACGGGACTTCTCTATGCCGTCCGGCAGAAACTCCTCGATTCCCTTTCTCTGCCGGAAAAACCACTGGACATTCTCGCTCAACAACTCGTCGCTGAAACGGCGAGTGGAGAGCAGACGGAAACGGAGCTTTACCAGATGGCAAAACGGGCTCACCCCTATAAAAGCCTTCGGAAAAAGGAATTCCAGGATGTTATCCAAATGCTGGCAGAGGGATTCACGACACGGAAAGGAAAAAGGGGGGCGCTCATTCATCACGACGAGATCAACGGCCGGATCCGTCCCCGCCGGAAAACACGGCTAACAGCCCTTACAGCGGGTGGAGCGATACCGGATCAGTTCGACATCGACGTGCTGGTGGAGCCGGACCATACCTTCATCGGAACGGTCAACGAGGATTTCGCGACCGAAAGCATGGAAGGCGATGTTTTCCAGTTGGGCCATCGCTCCTGGCGTGTCCATGGCATGAGGAACGGCAAGCTTCATGTGGAGGACGCCGGGGACCAACCCCCTTCGATTCCCTTCTGGTTCGGAGAAGCGCCGGGCAGAAGCCCCGAACTCTCCTCCTGTATTTCCTTCATTAGAGAACGGGTGAGCGATGAACTCGGAGAGGTACAACCCCTCGACAAAGCCACATCGGACGACAATGAAAGCAGTGTATTCCCCCAGAGCGGGCTGAACAGTGCCAGGGAGTGGCTCGATACTCATGCAGGGATCCCGAAAGATGCGGCAGAACAGGTGGTCGAATACCTGGCCACCGGAAAGGCCGCCCTGACCGCTCTTCCCTCAGAGAACACCATCGTTCTGGAACGATTCTTTGATGAGGCGGGTGATATGCATCTGGTGATACATGCACCTTTCGGGAGCAGAATGAACAGGGCCTGGGGATTGGCCCTCCGAAAAAGATTCTGCCGAAAATTCAACTTTGAGCTTCAGGCCGCAGCCTCGGAGGATAGTATCGTACTTTCCCTGAGTACCAGTCACAGCTTCCCCCTGGAAGAAGTCTTTTCTTACCTGAAGCAAGAAACGGTCCGTGAAGTTCTTATTCAAGCCCTGCTTGACGCACCGACCTTCGAGATCCGTTGGCGATGGAATGCCTCCCGCGCCCTTGCCATTCTTCGTCAAAAGGGAGGACAAAGGGTGCCCCCACAGATCCAACGAATGCACGCAGAAGACTTGATCGCCCAAATATTCCCCGATCAACTCGCTTGCCTTGAAAATATCGAAGGGGAACGGGAGGCACCGGACCATCCCCTTGTCGATCAGACCATTCACGATTGCCTTCACGAGGCTATGGACATCGAGAAGCTCGAAAAGACCCTGGAGCGGATCGAGGCAGGAAATATGAAGCTCATTACACGAGATCTCCGGGAACCCTCACCCCTCGCTCAGGAGATCCTGAATGCTCGACCGTATGCTTTTCTTGACAATGCACCTGCCGAAGAACGGCGGACCAATGCGGTCCGGGCTCGCTCCAGAATGGAACTCCATGAAGCTGCAAAAGCCGGTGAACTCGACCCCGGAGCCATCGAGAAAGTGGTCGAGGAAGCCCGACCACCTGTACGTAGTGCCGATGAACTTCACGACGCATTAAGGATCGCCGGTGGTTGGGAGGAAGCGGAAGTCAACGAAAAGGGGTGGTCCGCTTGGCTCAGGGAATTGACCAGGGAAGGAAGAGCTTTTTGCTGGAAAACGCCGAAAGGACATTCCATGTGTTTCGCCATGGAAGATCAAAAAAAGATAGCGGCAGCGTTTTCCGAAAAAAATGATACCACCGGAGAAAACGCACGAACGGACCTGATCCGCGGATATCTGGAGATCAGCGGACCGATAACGACCGACGAACTGGCCACAAGATGGGGATTCCAGGCGGACCTGACCGAACGGGCCCTCCTTCGACTGGAACAGGAGGGGAGCGTGATCCGGGGATCTCTCACCACTGGACAGGGACCGACAGAATGGTGCGAACGAGGCCTCCTTGCCCGGATCCACCGATACACTCTCCAAGATCTGAGAAATACCATTGAGCCCGTAACGCCGGCGGACTACATGCGCTTTCTTTTTCACTGGCACAACCTCGACGGGTCAGATAAGCCGGATGGCCCCGAAGCGCTCAGATCCGTTGTCGACAAAATGGAAGGATTCCAGGCCCAGGCCGCGGCATGGGAAGAAGAACTACTCCCCGGTCGCCTGGCGAGTTACGACCATATCTGGCTCGACACTCTCTGTTTATCAGGACAGACCCTATGGGGAAAACTTCACGGGACCAACAATGGAGACCAGGATCAAACAAAGCGCCCCATCCGGACCACCCCCCTCACCATCGTAAAACGCGATGCCTTTGATGCCTGGCACAAAAACGGGGGCGAACCCGCTCAGTTATCGAACGAAGCGGAAAGGGTCCGCAACTTCCTCCGGGAAAAGGGAGCCTCTTTCTTCGATGAGATCAAAAGCGGCACGAACCTGTTCCCCGAAAAAGCGGAACAGGGGTTGAGCGAGCTCGTTTCCAAGGGACTGGCAACATCCGACAGCTTCACTGGGCTAAGAGCCCTCCTAATAGACCGGAAATTCAAGACCAAAAAGGGCAAGGAACGGAACCGCATCCCTTTTACAATGGCCAACGCCGGCAGATGGACACTTTTAAAAAACGGCCCCAAAGAGCACCTCGAAAAGGATGAGGAAGCAGGTGTCGAACACATTGCAAGGACCTTGCTGAAACGCTACGGGGTCGTATCCCGAAGGACCCTGACGCGCGAACCCAACCTGGTCAACTGGGGACGCTTGCTCCGCCTCTATCGCAAACTCGAAGCGCGTGGGGAGATCCGAGGAGGTCGCTTCATCGCTGGGGTCCAAGGTGAACAATTCGCCCTCCCGGAAGTGGTGAACACCCTGCGAAGGATCCGGGACGAAGAAAAAGCCGGGACCCTCGTCTCGATCAATGCAACAGATCCCCTGAACCTTACCGGCATTATGACCCCTGAAAAAAGGATCCCAGCCATTCATACCAATCGCATCCTTTACCGGGACGGTGTGCCCGTGGCGGGAAAAGAAGGAAAAAAGATCCGTTTCTTTGTCGACGTCGATGAGCGCGAAGCAGCGCGATTCCGGAAACATCTCAAAAGGCGCCCTGTTCCCGGGACTCTGAGAAGCTACTTGAAGCTAACGGGATAAAGCCATAGCACTGGCCTCCCCTTTTCGCCATTTCAATAGTTCCCAGAATAAGGCAGCATAGACAATGGTGTATTCCAGACCAAGCAACCAAGGGTCTTCAGTATAAGCCGGTGTTCGGTAGGCCGAATAACTGAGAACCGCTGTTAATGACCAGAATATGGGAAACCGAAAACGCGAAATAACAGAAAGCCCGACAAGGGGCGTTATGTACCACGAATGAACCGTCGTTGAAAGAAAAAGGTGAAGGGCAAGGGCCAGCAAGAAAGCCTGCGGAAGCACCTTGTCCCTTTCAACCCGAGCACCAAAAGCCAGGCCGAACACCCCCAGAAAGGTCAATCCGGACAATAGCGGCGCCATGGTGGCGATCATGTTGTATCCTACAGTTTCAAGACCGATCCAGCGAACGAGATAATAAATACTGGCATTGAACTCGAAACTTTGAAAATACAATTCCAGCCCCGACCCAAAGTTTCGGATAGCATCCATCGAGAGAAAAGGAAGGAAAAGGACCCCAATGCCCAGACCGACCACGGCAAAATACACCAGGGACCTCCACCCCAGACGACGGACCATGAAAGGCATCAGCATCAGGGGAATAAGTTTGACCGCAACCGCACCGGCCAATGAAAATGCCGACCCCATATAACGCCCCTGATAAAGCAGATAGATCCCTCCGAGAACAAAAGCAAGCATGAGCGCTTCAAAATGCAAATTTCCGGTCAATTCGATGATGACCAACGGATTCAAGGCATAGAACAGAACACTCCGTATCCCCACACCCAAGCGGGTGGCCAATTTTCCAAGAAGGACCAGGTTCACCCATTCGGCGGCCAGGATAAAGACCCGGAGCACAACAGCGTGCATGAACCAGCTTTTCCCCGAAATGATGGAAGCGACCCCGAACATGAATTGATCCACGGGCGGATATACGGTATGGTAAGCGGGGGAGTTGAGCCTTTCGAAAAGCCGCTCATTCAAGCCCATGGCATCACCCTTATCGGTACCCACAAGGGCTTTGGGCATGAATTCGTAGGGATTCATGCCATTCGCCAGTATCCGGCCATCCCAAATGAAGCGATAGATATCATCACTCAGGTTCGGGAACATGAAAAGCAGGACCAAACGAAGGAACATCCCCAGAAACAGGATTTCCCTCCACTGAAAGGTGATCCCCTTATGGAAATAAAGGGTCCCGGCACAACCGAAGGCAGCTCCAAAAAGAAGGAAAAGTTGGACCGTCTCCGTTCGGGAAGTGAAATACCCCAACACGATCAAAAAGACCGACAGAAGCCCCCCGAGCAGGACCTTGACTTTATCCGGATAAGAGCGGCTCATGAATATTCCATAGGAATAAAGGACCCTTCGTAAGAAAAACCCGCCTGTACCGAGAAAAACACAGGAGCCAAAGTCCTTGCTTTAACGGGTATGTTTATAGGAATAATAAAAAACATACCCAAAACCGAGGGTAAGCATCACATGAAAGGGCAAGAGACCAAAATCCCCGAGGTGAAAAGCCAACCAGATCCCACTGAAAAAATAAAGGGTGATAACCCCTTCGAGCAGGGTCAGGAGATCGATGCTCTTGATCCGATACTTGTTGCCCTTCCAGCTATCCGTCACCCGTTTGATATTGAACTTCGGGGTCCGGATAAAGGAAGTCCGTTTCCCCACGTACCCTTCGAAAACGGCAACAGCGTTATGGAGTGACATCCCCATAGAGACCGAGAGGAACATGGGAAAGCGCTTCAGAAAGACCAAGGCCCTTTGGCCCGTATGGGAGAGCTCTCGGACCAGGGAGGTCCAATAAAAGACGGCGAGAAGAACAAGGCTCATAATAAAGAAAGACCCCACCTTGAAAAGCAGCGCATATTCCGGATAAAGATCCTTAATAAAAAGGACGGGGATGCTGAGCATCGATATACAAAATATGCAAATGAAGAGAAAGCTGTTCATAAGGTGAAAGATGGCATGAACTTTCGTCCGGAAGCTGAAATTTCCTGTTTTCAGGACTTTCGGAAGGTTTTTCCGGGCACATTCAGCAGCACCTTTGGTCCACCGGAATTGTTGGGTCTTTAGAGCGTTCATAGCAGCGGGTAGTTCGGCAGGGGCTCCCGTGTCTTCCCTGAAGACGAAGCGCCATCCCTTAAGCTGGGCACGATAGCTCAGATCC
This sequence comes from uncultured Weeksellaceae bacterium, assembly GCA_964453635.1. Taxonomy (GTDB): domain Bacteria; phylum Bacteroidota; class Bacteroidia; order Flavobacteriales_D; family CAYVSK01; genus CAYVSK01. The sequence goes on from CAYVSK010000003.1 coordinate 55,470, forward strand.
AGGTCCTCCGTTAAGGTATCATCCATCCAACCACCCGCATCATCGATGCAGGCTTTTCTCCAGACCCCTGCGGTGCCATTGAAATTCATGAAATGCCCCCCACTGTTCCGGCCCATTTGCTCCACGGAAAAATGGGCATTGAGCCCAAAAGCCTGCATACGGGTCAAAGAGGAGTAATGCTCATTAATATGCTCCCAGCGGGTTTGAACGACCCCGACAGAATCATCCTTGAAAGCCGGCAGGGTCTTCCTTAGAAAATTCCGGGGCGGAATGAAATCAGCATCGAAAACAGCGATAAAGTCCCCTTTCGCGAAGCTGAGTCCGTGAGCCAGGGCGCCGGCCTTGAAGCCTTTCCGGTCGGTCCGGCGGACATGTTGAATGTCCAGGCCTTTACGTTGCCAGTGGTCGATCCTTTCAGCCGCCACATCCACGGACTCATCAGTTGAATCATCGAGGACCTGGATCTCCAGGCATTCCTTCGGGTAATCGAAGGAAGCGACGGCATCGATCAGGCGCTCGACCACGTAATACTCATTGAAGACGGGTAGCTGGACCGTAACAACAGGGGCCTCTTCATCTTTAAGAACAGGAGCTGACTCCGTTCCTCGCTGCTTTTTATGACGACGATAACGGAGGTATTGGATCACCAGGTCCAATTGGATCAGGCTGTAAAAAAAGATAAAGGAAAGAAAGACCCCGTATATGATCAGCACGAATAAAACCACGAACTAAAGGTGTTTGAACAAGGTATAAAGGATCTTATGACCAGCCATTACGGTTCCCTTCACGGTCCCGGCGATCTTGGAATGCCCGATCCTTTGCCGGTAATCAACGGGGACCTCTTTACAGGCGAGTCCTTTTTTGGCGGCTTTCAACTGCATTTCCACGGTCCATCCATAATCAGGATCCCGCATGCCGATATCCCGGAGCCGATCGTAGCGGATCGCCCGGAAAGGGCCGAGATCCGTGAAACGCACCCCGTAAAGGAGGCGAAGCAAACGCGTGGCCAACCAATTCCCGAAGCGTTGCTGGGGAAGCATGGCCCCTTCTTCGCGATCACCAAGGGCACGGGACCCGATCACCAGATCCTTCCCCGCTTCCTCGATCGGTTCGATCAAACGCTCCATTTGTTCAGGCCGATCGGAACGATCCGCATCAAGGAAGACCACGATATCGGGCTTATCATTCCGTTCGTTCAGATACGCCAAGCCCTTTAAACACGCGGAACCGTATCCCTTCCGCGGTTCCCGCAACACCCGTGCACCTCCTTCTTCTGCCACTGCCCCCGTACGGTCCGTCGAAGCATTATCCACCACGATGACCTCCCGCACCAAGCCCCAAGGGATCGCCTTTAAGACCTCGGGGAGTGAAGTCTCTTCATTCTGGGCCGGAATGATGACATCTATGACGCTTCTTTTCAAAAATACAGTGCCTTGCCCCCTCTCTTTTTTTTATCGGTTGAACACCCCTGCCCCATCTTTTAGCCTTTGACGTTGGGATTGAGCTCTATACTTTCATTGCCGACCATAATGGGTTCACTACTCACCTTGCTGCCGGCTGGTCCGTTCTCGAGGTTCAGGACCCCTCTTGGGCAGACCGTGGCACACATGCCACAACCAACACAGGATGCCCGTACGATGTTCTGACCCCGCTGAGCGTACCACTTCACGTCGATCCCCATCTCACAATACGTGGAACAATTCCCGCAGGATATGCATTGCCCCCCGTTCGTCGTGATCCGAAAACGGGAAAAGAATTTTTGCTGTAATCCCAGAATCGCCGCCATCGGACACCCGAAGCGGCACCATACGCGTGTGCCCATCAAAGGATAGAAACCCACGCCCACAACACCCTGCCAAATGGTCCCGATGAAGAAGCCATAGGTCCACCTGAAATCATCCGAGAACGCCCCGAAAAAACTCCCCTTGTAAACATCGTCGATCCATAACAGAGAAGTAACAACGACCACGAAGACGAGAACGAGGTGGATCGACCAACGCTCGAACTTCCAAGCAGCCAACGACTTATCTGACAAATGGCGCCAGGGGTCACCGACCGTATTGGCCAAACCACCACACCCGCAAACCCAGGAACAATACCAACGCTTGCCGTAAAAATAAGTAAGGATCGGGGTCACGATGAAGGTCATCGCAGCTCCCCAAAAGACCATAAAGACCCCGAGCGTACCACTATCGGTAAGGGACCCGACGGTTGAGGGAAAGAGATATTTGTGTTCCAGCGGCCAGAAATAGGAGAAATAAAAGCCAGGTTGCTGAAATGCCTGCAGAATATTGGGGATCAAAAAGGCGAAGGCCAGCTGAAAGAACATAACAGAAGCGGTCCGTATGATCTGATAATTGGAATGACGGTATTTCAGGATGGCTTTGACCCCCATGACCAGAATGCCCAGGGTGTAGATCGTCCCGTAGAGAAACCACTGATCGGCCTTTTGTCCGGATATCATGTAGCTCAAGGGGTCCATGGCCCGCACCATACCGTCAAGGGTCCCCGGGAACCAATAAATGAGCACATAAAAACCCGTCAGCACAATGCCCAGCATCCAACCTGCTGAACCGCGTGAAGTAAGGGAGCGATGCCAGGTATGGTCATTCTTTACCCCGGCACTTTCCCCTTTATAAAAACTATATATATAGAGCAGACCACCGCCGGTGCCCAGGCCGATACTCAGGAAAAAGAACATCCACGGGGCGTAGTTGGAAGCGCCCGTCCAGGCCACGAGCAAGAACAACAGACCGATCGAAAAGATGGCCAGCCCCCATTGCTGGCCTTTGTTCATACCTTCAGGATTTGGATTGCCGAGACTTATGGATGGATTGCTTTTATTCGTCATAACACCGAGTTTTACAGGCCCTAATGGCCCATCAAAAGGCTGAAGAGCCCCTTTTTGGCCTTCACCTTTAGCGCCTTGCCCGTTTCTGCGTTGAACTTCTCAATGATCTCGGGTTCGTGCTGTTTGTAGAACTCCGGATCAAAGTTCGCTTTGGGGAGCTCCTCCATCACCTCATCGATGTGCTTGCCCTCCTTGATCCACTGGTCACAAAGTTCATGGCGGAAGCGGATCCCCAAAAGATTGAATGCGATCACGCTGCCATCGTGCTTATCCCAGACCACCCGAAAACACTTCTTCCCCCTTTCGTGTTCCCAATAAAAGCTTTCCTCGTTCTCCCGGGCTTCGGGCAATACCCAGCCGTAGGTCTGGTATTCGATATCGAAGAATTTGGCCGAGTTGAACCATATTCCCGGCTTGTATTCGGTCCGGTCACCGCATATGGTGTGGGCCACGATCTCCCCGTGGATCTTCCCGGTGTACCAGACCTGCTCAACAGGGGGGCGTCTTCCCGGGGGATCGCGAAATTCCGCACAATCCCCGACCGCATAGACATTTGGCACGTTGGTCTCAAAACAGCGATTCACGAGGATCCCCTTGTTGGTCTCGACCTCGGAATTTTTCACGATATCGACCTTGGGATGCACCCCGGCGGTCAATCCGACGAACTGGCAATCGATGCTCTGCCCATCCTTCGTGATCACCCTTTCCACGCGACCCAATTCATCCCCCTCTATGCGGTCCAGTTCCGTCTCAAGGCGAAGATCGACACCGTGCTCCCGAATATGACGGCATATCAACGAACCCTCTTCCGGAGGAAGGACCTTGCCCCAATAGCGATCCTCACGGATGAGAAACGTGACGGGAATGTTCCGGGTATGCAGCATTTCCGCCATTTCAACACCGATGAGCCCACCTCCCACGATCACGGCCCGATCAACCCTTCCCCTCGTGTTCTGTTCCATGAGCTCCAGGTCCTGATAGCTGTACAAGCCTTGTACACCACTCAGGTCCTGACCGGGCCATCCGAACTTGTTGTAGCTCGAACCGAGCGCCAGGATCAGATCATCGTAAGCCATTACCTTCTCGTTGGCCAGATAGAGGCGTTTCTCCTCCGTGTCGATCCGATCGACCCAACCCCGCATCAGTTCGATCCGGTTCTTTTCCCAGAACCAGTCCTCGTAAGGCTTGGTCTCCTCGTAAGTGAGGTGCCCCATGTAAATGTACATAAGGGCCGTACGGGCGAAGAAATGCTCGGTCTCATCGGAGATCACGGTGATGCGGTGATCGCTCATCTTTCGGATATGCCTGGCGGCCGTAATACCCGAAACCCCGTTGCCGATGATCACGACGTGTTTACTCATTGGAGCGCCTTATGAATACGAGTTTATAAAAAGCAAAAGAAGGGGAAACCCATGCGGTAAAATTATTGCCTTATACAGAACAAATGAACGAGCCCTTTTCCATTCCCTTTGTCTTCAACGTGACAATTGAAGAAAAGCAGCCCAAAAGAGGAATCCCTATATTCGTCGAAAAGAGGGATCCCGGACATGACCGAATAAAAAGCTTCCACGTCCCGACCCAAAAGCCCCCGCAAAAGACCCCATGCCGAAAGCGAGTTCCCCCGCATATCGCAAAAAGCTGACCTTCGTTCTCCTGCTGCTCCTCCTGAGCACCTTTCCTTTTCCAAGCAACCCCCAGAACGATCCGGAACTCCAGGACTATACCCCCTCTACCCTTCTGGAAAAAGGCGCGTGGGAATTCAAGCATTTCAACAATCTCTACACCCAGACAGCCTCTTTTGACCATGCGGGCAATGTACGGGAGGATCCACTTCGGGCGAATTATTTCTCCTCCATCAACGAATTCCTGTACGGGGTCGGGAATCGGGTGAACCTCGGGCTCGAGGTATGGGGGGAATCCGTCCTTCTGAACCAACGAAATGACAGCCCCTTTGAAGCCCTTACCTTTCCGGGTGGCAGCCAGAACAGGTCGGCCGTGACCGGCATCGGCCCCCGCATCAAAATTGCGCCTCTATCCTCCCTCCCCGGCTTTTCAATAGAAAGCACCATCCTTATCCCAGCCGCCAGGGACCTGGAAGGGAGAAACCGCTCCGAACCCTTCCTGTCGGGTGATCATTTCCAATGGATCACCGACCTCTATTACGACCATTCCCTGAACGATCGATTTCAATTCTTTTTCCGACTCTCTCCCTGGTTGAGCATCGACCGCGACCTCGAGGGAAAGACCGATCGCTTCGAGAGCCCCGCGAGCATTTTTTTCAATTGGTTCTCAACAGATCGCCTAACCTTCTATCTTCAGAACGAATTCTGGCCAACCTACGGAACGGAGGAGGCCATTTCAGCCTACTTCCTACAACAAGGGATCGGGGCCAAATACACCCTGATCCCGGGGCGTCTGGAACTGGAAACACTCTACACCCGCTTTACCCTTGGGAAGAACGCCGGGGCGGGTATGACTTACAACATCGGCCTGAGATGGCTCGGCGGCCCTTAAGAACGCAATAACCAGTGCAGCAAAGGGTGCGGCAGACCTTGTTCCTCAGCGCCTGAGCCCAAAACCGGTAAAGGACACATATCCCACCAAAACGGCAAGCCCGAGATCGACCATCCCCATTCCTAAGGCAATGAAGAGATGCATGAGGACACCAATACCGAGGAAGGGCTTACGCCATACATCGCTCCAAATGAGTATCGGAAAGAGCAGCTGAAAAAGGATGACAAAATAATTCCCGGAGACCATGAGCCATTCCTGTTGGATCAGGTTCTCCCGTATCCAGGGATGGGAGAACTGAGGAATGGCAAGGGAATAATAAAGTCCCTCCCCCTTCAGCCATTGGGGACTCACCAATTTGTGCCCCACCGCTCCCACATACATGAACAAGACCTGTAAGCGAATGGCCCATAGGCCGGTATTGCTCAATACATTGCCTACCTGGTTCCTGAAGCGGGAAGGATCCCCGGATGGCCCTTCCTTCAAAAGGACCTGATAAAGGATGAAGAACTGGATCAGGGACAAACCGGCATGACGCGATTGCCAAAGGGACTCGTAGAGCGGAAAGGTCGTCAGCAATACAGCCAGGGCACTAAGCCTGGGCGCCTTTCCGAAAAGGCCGAGGATCAGAGCGATGAGCTGAACACCGATGAAGACGGGATACCAATCGCGATAACCCGGGATGGAAAGAAAGATGGGAAGATCCCCCAGTTCCGAAAGGTTGTCCACACGAGCCGGGACGATCAGAGACCCGGCCCCCCACAGGTCCCCCATGATCGGCAGAAAAAAAAGCGTATTGAGGAGCAGGAAAATGTACAGCGCCCGCCGGAAAGGGACCCCGAAGGAGCGCCACCGGTTTTGCTCAGCCCATTTAACAAGCCACTTGTCGATGTCCTTCCAAACGTTCATCGCAGATCTATCCATCAGTGCCATTTGCCCCGGCCGATGGTCGGGGAAAAAGGATCACCTTTTCCGTCATTTCCTGCGGCCGGGCATCTCCATTCCACGATCGCTCAGGGTCGGGCGGTATAAGAAAGCGGACCGCCATGCGAATACGCGAAGGATCCCTCACATTCCGCGTTTTTTTCGCATGTTGAAGACACAAATACCAGGATTCCCGGAAGCCGGCGGAGCCAACAATAGCTTCCCGATAACCCCGGTCCCTTTTATAAGGCCGGCAAATATT
>CAYVSK010000004.1:0-40019 GCA_964453635.1 uncultured Weeksellaceae bacterium
GCCAACCTTGAAGTGGCCGATCCCTACAAGATCCTACCGGGCAATGGGGTCTATGCCGTCAATGTGAAGCGGAAAAACGAATGGTACCGGGGCATGATGAACATTGGCACCCGCCCGACGGTCCAAAAGGACGAAAGGGACCGTTCCATCGAGGTGCACCTCTTCGACCTCGACCAGGACCTCTACGGCGAATCGCTAACCCTTTCCTTCGAGGAACGCATCAGAGGGGAACAAAAGTTCTCTGGAATGGATGAGTTGCAGGCGCAACTGGAAAAGGACCGGGAGACGGCGCTCGGGGTGTTCGGGGTTTAGGAAGGCCGCTCATCCCCACCATCGAACAAAATCCCCTCCAACTTCTCCATGCGCCTTCTCTGAACTTCCTTGAAATCTGCCTCCCGTTCCTCCTGAACGGAACCAGCCGGCGGCAGGTCAAGGTTCAGCGGGTTCACCGCACTCCCGTTCTTGTAGACCCGGTAATCGAGGTGGGGGCCGGTGGACAATCCTGTACTCCCAACCTCGCCGATGTTCTCTCCCTGCCCAACACGTTCTCCTCTCCTTACGGATCTCCTGGACAAGTGGAGGTACATCGTGGTATAAACACTGTTGTGGCGAACCTTGACATAATTGCCGTTCCCCCCCGAATAGCCCGAAGCGATCACCCGCCCGTCGCCTACGGAGCGAACAGGTGTTCCCCGAGGGGCGGCATAATCAACACCGCGGTGGGGACGGTACTCCTTGAGGACGGGATGATAGCGGCTGTTGCTGTAATGGGATGAGATGCGGGAGAACTTCAAGGGGGCCTTCAGAAAGGCCTTTCGAAGGCTCTTTCCGTTCTCGTCGAAGTATTCGGCAGTGGAATCTCCCTCAAAACGGAATGCATAGTACGAGGAATCCCGGTGGATGAACTCCGCGGCCTTGATCTCCCCGATACCGATGGGTTGACCATCAACCCATTTCTCATCGTAAACCACCCGAAAGCGGTCCCCCTCCCGGATCCCATAAAAATCGATGCTCCAGGCATAGACTTCGGAGAGTTCGAGGGCCAGCAATGGACTGATATCCTGTTTTTGGATCGTGCGATACAGAGACGAGTGGATCACGCCAGAGACCCGTTTTTCCTTGTGCTTAAGGGACTTTTTCTTCTTGGTGACCGTCATGCCGTTGCGCATATCAAAGACCACATATTCCAATGGATTGGGCTGATAAACGAAACAGCGGGCCTTTCCGGTCGAATCCGTAGAACAAAAGACCGTGTACTCCTTACCGGCCCTTAGGTCCGAAGGATCGAATACCGTATCGGCGGCTTTCGCGAGCCGGTCGATATCAGCCCAGCTGGTCCGGTGTTCCAATAGGATGTCTGACAAGTGCTCCCCGGGCTGGAGTTCGCCCCGGATCACTTCAAAAGAATCCGTGTTCAGGCCGAATTCCTTTGACCCTTCTTGCTTTGCCGTATCCTGTTCCAAAGCTTCGGAGGGAGATTCCTCGACCCGGTCCCCACCCCCTCTGCTGAGATAGAAAAAGCCAACCCCAACGATGAGCCCCAGGAAAAGGGCTCTCACCAGGGTCGTGCGATCCAGCTTCATGGGTTCTTGTTTATCTTTTTTGCTCCTGATCCTTATTCCCTTTTCCGAGGACCTCCCGGAACACCCATTGCTTTCCCCATTCAGCCTTTTCTTCTTCCGTCCACAGGTCGGGGAAGAAAACGATCCGCTGAAACTTGGGAGGCAGGAACTCCTGCCAGTTCGTACCCCCCGTTGCGGCGATATCCGCCGGGTCCTTTTGGAGATATCGAACCGCGGAACGATAATGCACCAGCGCCCATTCAATGTTGAAACGGGCATCGTAGCGCCTCAATGCCTCGACGATGTCATCGCGTTCCCGCTGATCCGGGGGCAACGACCAGTACCGCTGCCGCAAATTCCGCATCCGATACTTCTTCGCACGCTCCATGAAAGTCTCGTCGTACTTTTCCTCGAACTGCTTCAGGGTTAGTGTCTTTTTCCCCGTGGCCAGTTCCGTAGCTCCCTTTTTCCAGTACAACCACTCCATGGCTTCCTCGAGGTCCCCTTCCTTTAAGCCATCCCGATATTTTTCCCGGACCTCTTCTTCCTGGATAAGGTTGATGAGATCCGTGGAACAAAGCTCGATCTCCCGGTACTGGGCCGACTGGAATCCACTGGCCGGCAAAAGGGCCATCCGGAACTTGAGGAACTGGTCCTTGTCCATACCATCCACCATGATATCGAAGGAATGGACGAGGGCATCGAAGTAGCGGTTGACACGCTCTACCTTATTGAGAAAGAGATCACCGCTCAGCGGATCGGCATCGGCGATCTGCTCGATCTCATGCAAACAAAGCTTGAAATAAAGCTCCGTGATCTGGTGATAAAGGATGAAGACCTTCTCATCTGGAAAGGGCGTGCGGGGCTTTTGGAGGGTAAGGAGCGTATCGAGATTGATGTAATCCCAGTAGGTTAACTGATCCGCATAAAGAAGCCCGTCGAGGTAAGAGGCCAGGTCCTGCCCCATGGCCTCATACTTTTCCTCGAGCTTTTTGATCCGCTCTATGATCTCTGGTTTCAATTCCATGATAAAATGTGCTCGGGCCATGAGCCGAAACAGCGACCATTGCCACATCCGGGCGTGCAATTTATCAATCCTGTGAGGCCTTTCGCCGGTCTTGCCATCAACTTATCCATGATCGGGTGTGTAAAGTTGGAGGGATCGAATGATCCTGGAATGAACGGGTGGGGACGGGAATGCCGGGGACCGGGAATGACCGTTTGCTGAGGACAAGTGGCCAAATGGCGAAATAGCGAAATGGTCAGAATGGGGGCCTGGACACGGAAAACGGACGACGGTCTATGCGTCCACGGACCATCAATCCACCCGTGCCACGGAATTCGCCAGTCCCTCATAACCGGTGAGCTGCATTTTGATGCTTCCCACCAGTACCTTGGCCTTGGCAAGGACCGGAATGTTGTTCCTATCGGCCGTGACCCATACGGTCAGGTCCTTATTGTCTTTAAAGACCCTTCCCTCCTGAACAACAGGCCGGAATTTGCGGCATTTGAAACGACCGGCTTTCACTTTTACGGTCTCTTCCCCAATGTATTTGATCCGAAGGGGATAGAGTTCCTCGTCCATAAAACAATTGACAACAAAGACCTCTCCTTTTTCAGCTCCCGCCAGATCGAGGGTCCTGGCGTAATAAAAAGAGGAGATCATGTCTTGAGCTGCATCCGGGATCTCGAACTTACCTTTCTTTACATCATCGATGCCGGTGCCTCGTCGCTCCGTCTTTACGGAATCCTTATGCTGATAATAGACGTAATCCTGGTTGATGATGTAGCCCCCTTCGTTGACCCGCCGAAGGAAGATCCAGGGAAAGACCCCTTTTTTATCGATATAACTCTCGTAGCGGTCCCGAACCTTGAAGAACCAATTGAAAGTGCCCGTAGATCGACCCGTCGCGGAGGCATGGATCAGGTCCCGTCCCTGTACTTTCTTATCGGTCTCCTTCAGCTCGATGGTTCCCACCCCTGCGTTCATAGGCCCATATCCCACTTTGTAACGGAGCTTTTCCCCGACCTGAAAAGCATTGTGCTCTACAAGCCTGAACCGCTTTTCCTCCCCCGACCTCTCGAAGCTGTCTACCGATGGTCCTTCCTGTCCCCGGACCGGAACGATCGAAACCATCAGTCCAATAAAAAAGGTGAAAAATTCCTGATATGATAGCCGGTATCCTTGCATGGAATGTCCTTCCTATACTACAAACCCCAAGAATTGTACCATTGCCCAAACTTTGCGCGCTCCACGCTTCCCAGTGTACTCTGCATGGATCATTCACAGACCCGACCTGATGGGACCCGGGATCTTCGGAAGCGCTCCCCTCAAACGACGACGTTCACGATCTTATTGGGGACCACGATCACTTTTTTGGGGGACCGGCCCTGTAGATATTTCTCAGCCTTCTCAGAAGCGAGCACTTCCTGTTGGATCTCTTCCTTGCTCAGCTCTTTGGGGAGTTCGATCTTGAAGCGCATCTTTCCGTTGAAGGAGACGGGATAAGTGATCGCAGATTCCGTGAGGAGGGCATCATCATATTCTGGATAAGGAACATCAATGACCGGCCCTTCGTTCCCCAATTTCTCCCATAACTCCTCAGCAATATGGGGAGCAAAAGGGGCCAGGAGCACAACCAGCGGCTCGAGTACCTCGCGCTTGTTACACTTGAGCTCGCGCAATTCGTTCGTGCAGATCATGAAACTGCTCACCGCGGTGTTGAAGGCAAATTTCTCGAGGTCTTGACGCACCTGCTTGATACAGCGATGAAGGGACTTCAGTTCCGCATCACTCGCGGCCGCATCGCCAACAGCAAAAGCATCCCCATCGTGAAAGAGGTTCCAGAACCTTCGTAGGAAGCGATAAACCCCTTCAACTCCCTTGTGATCCCAGGGTTTGGGCTGATCGAGCGGACCGAGGAACATCTCGTACAGGCGCAGCGTATCAGCCCCATACTTCTCCACGAGACGATCGGGGGTGATGACGTTGTAGCGGCTCTTCGACATCTTCTCAACTTCACTTCCGCAGACGAAATCCCCATCACTGTTGCAGATAAACGTAGCGTTCCGATAATCCGGCATCCACTTTTTAAAGCCCTCAATATCCAGCACATCGTTCGTATCGATAAGCCCAACATCCACATGCACGGCCATGGTCTCCGAAAAGTCCGGCAGATCCTGCTGGTTCTCCGGCCCGGCTTCCCCTTTTAACAGATCGTAAGAGATAAAACGATCGCTTTCTTTGTCCTTATACGCAAGACTGGAGCGACCAAGGATCATCCCCTGGTTGATCAGCTTGTAAAAGGGTTCATCAAAGGGAACGTAGCCCCGGTCGTAGAGGAATTTCGTCCAGAAGCGGGAATAGAGAAGGTGGCTGGTGGCGTGTTCGGAACCACCGATATAGAGGTCCACCTGACCCCAGTACTCGATCCGGTCGTAGTCGGCAAAGGCTTCCTCATTGCGGGGATCCATGTACCGCAGGAAATACCAGGAGGACCCGGCCCAGGCTGGCATGGTATTGTAATCCAGGCGATACCCCGAATCGGTGACCCAATTCGTAGCCCTGGCGAGCGGTGGGTCCCCTTCTTCCGTGGGTTTGTATTCATCCACCTCAGGAAGCTTGAGAGGAAGCTCTTCATCCGGCAACAAACAGGGATATTCCTCTCCTCTGGAGTCTTTCCTGAAATAGACCGGGAATGGCTCTCCCCAGTAGCGCTGGCGGCTGAAACAAGCATCGCGGAGGCGGTAATTGACCTCTCCAGTGCCAACCCCTGCATCTTCAAGCTTTTCAATGGCCTTGTCGATCGCTTCGGGCACCTCGAGGCCATCGAGCGGGCCGGAATTGATCATCCGCCCCTCCATCGAATCATTGGCCCCTTTTTCCACATCCGTCCCCTCGATCACCGGGATGATGGGCAGCTCAAAGTGGCGGGCGAATTTGTGGTCCCTTTCATCACTGGCAGGCACGGCCATGACAGCACCGGTCCCGTAACCACCGACGACGTAATCCCCCACATAAACGGGAAGGCGGTCTCCCGTCAGAGGATGGATGGCATAGGCACCGATGAATTGCCCGGAGACCACGTCGGTGTCGACCAGACGGTCCCGTTCGGCTCTGTTGACAGCTTTTTCAACATAGTCCCGAACAAGGTCCCGATATTCCGTGGACGGGAGCGTTTCAAGCAATGCGTTCTCGGGGGCGAGGACCATGAAGGTCACGCCGTATACCGTATCGGGCCGGGTGGTGAATGCCTCTATTTGTTCATTGCAACCCTCCACTTCGAACTTCACCCGGGCCCCTCTGGAACGACCGATCCAATTCCGCTGCTGCTCCTTGAGCGCATGGGTCCAATCAATGCGCTCCAAACCCTCGATCAGGCGATCGGCATAGGCTGTGATCCGCAGGAACCATTGGCGCATCCGTTTTCGTTCCACAGGATGACCACCACGCTCAGAATATCCATCCTGGACCTCTTCATTGGCCAGGACCGTTCCCAGGGCCGGACACCAGTTTACCATGGATTCGGATAAAAAGGCCAAACGATAGTGTTGGAGAATCCTTTCGCGTTCCCCTTCTTCCATACTGTTCCATTCCTCCGCACTGAAAGCCTCATGTGGGTCATGAACAGCGTTGACCCCATCACTTCCCTTTTCGGCAAAAATTTCGATCAATGACCCGATCGGCTTCGCTCGATCCTCATCCCGGTCATACCAGGATTCACAAAGCTGCTTGAAGATCCACTGGGTCCACTTGTAATAGGCAGGATCGGAGGTCCGGACCGCACGGCTCCAATCGAAACAGAAGCCGAGTTTATCCAGTTGTTGCCGGTAGCGCTGGATGTTGTTCTCCGTGGTATGGGCGGGATGCTGACCCGTTTGGATGGCATACTGCTCCGCTGGAAGCCCGAACGCATCGAAACCCATGGGATGAAGGACGTTATATCCCTGGGAACGTTTGAAACGGGAAAAAATATCCGCAGCTATATAGCCAAGGGGATGCCCCACATGGAGTCCCGAACCCGAAGGATATGGGAACATGTCGAGAACATAGTACTTTTCCCGGTCGGGATCCTCGGTAACGCGATGAACGTCTTCCCGCTCCCAACGTTCCTGCCATTTTTGCTCGATATTCCAATGCTCATATCCCATGGTCTCTGGCCTTTCCTGAACGACCCCCAGGGCCGAAGGCACCTGTGGGGCCGGCGGAGGCGAATTTAAAAGATCACCCGCGCTTTCCCTGCCTCAATTATTCCGATATGTTTAATTTAGCCCTTTGCGTATCTCAGAACAGAGTGGCCCAAGCAGAAGAGAGCAAATACACGCGACGAAAGGTTCGCACGGCCTCGGTATCCACGGTGGTGAGCATCGGTCTGGTCCTTTTCATGCTCGGTACCCTGGGGCTGATCCTCCTCAACGCCAACAAGATCACCAATTACGTCAAAGAGAACATCCGTTTCCAGGTGATCATCAAGGAGAACGTGAAGGAGGTCGAGATCACCCAACTCAAAAAAAGGCTCCAATCCGCGGACCACACGCGGAAAGTAAAGTACATCGACAAAGAAGAGGCCAAAAAGATCCTTCAGAAAGACCTTGGGGAGGATTTCGTCGATTTTCTGGGTTACAACCCCTTGCTGCCCTCCCTGGATGTGAACCTGAAAGCCGATTATGCGGAACCTGACAGCATCGCCTGGATCCGGGACGATCTGACGCAGAGCTCCATCGTTAAAGAGGTTGATTACAGTCCCGACCTCGTCCAAAAGATCGATCGCAATGTCCGAAAACTCAGTATAATACTACTGGGATTTAGCATTTTGTTGTTGATCGTGGCCATTGCCCTGATCAACAACACCATCCGTCTCGCCATTTATTCCAAACGCTTCCTCATACGAACCATGCAATTGGTGGGAGCCACCCGGTGGTTCATTCAAAGGCCATTTCTTTTAAAGGGGCTCTCCCAGGGACTCTTGGGAAGCTGCCTGGCGATCTTTCTGATCGCAGGCCTCATTTATCTGATCCAGGAGCAAATGCAGGAATTTTTCGATATTCAGGATATCCCTACCTTTGCAATGCTATTCAGCGGTGTGATCCTCATGGGGTTGTTAATATCCCTGCTGTCCACGATGCTGGCGGTAAGGAAATACCTGCGGATCAAACCCGAAAAGCTCTTCTGAGCCAAGCAACGGAATAAAAAGCACACAGCATGGCCGCTCCGAAAAAAAAGCAAGGTCCCGAACTCCCATTCCAACGAGAGAATTACATCATCTTTCTCGTCGGGATCGGCGTTATTATCCTCGGCTTCCTGTTAATGACCGGCGGTGGGACGGAGGATCCGAACAAGTTCGATTACGACAACCTCTTCAGTTTCCGCCGTATCACCTTAGCACCTATCACCGTAATAGCGGGTTATGCCGTGGTGATCTACGCCATTATGAAAAGACCCAGGGACCAGGCGGAAAGTTCATCAAGTTCAGAAGAAGAGAAGGGTGGCTGAGAGGCCTTTCCCACAGGGAGCACGAAGCGCTTGACAGGTCTGAAGGCCACTTCCCCAGTTGATGGACCCTGGTCTACCCATTCATGGATATTCTTCGGGCCATATTGTTGGGGGTCGTACAAGGATTGACCGAATTCCTTCCGGTCAGTAGCAGCGGTCACATCGAACTCGGTAAAGCCCTGTTCGGCGAGGAGGGGGCGGAGACCCCGCTCCTTTTCACGATCCTGGTCCACGGTGCCACAGCCCTGAGCACTGTGGTCGTTTACCGGCACACCATCGTTTCGATAATCCGGGGAGCATTCCGGTCAGTTCGGGATGAAAATTTTCAATACCTCCTCAAGATCGGGATCTCTATGATCCCGGTCGGACTGATCGGCATATTTCTGGAATCCCGGATCGAAGCACTTTTCCAGGGGAAGCTCATGCTCGTGGGATCCATGCTACTCGTTACAGCGCTTTTACTCTATTTGACCATGCAGGTCCAACACCGGCAAAAAGGGCTCGATTACCTGCGGGCCACGATCATCGGCCTCGCCCAGGCCGTCGCCATCCTCCCCGGGATCTCCAGATCAGGGGCCACCATTTCTACTGCCTTATTGATGGGCGTTAAAAGGGATAAGGCCGCCCGTTTTTCCTTTCTCATGGTCCTTCCTCCGATCCTTGGAGCCTCCCTTTTAAAGACAGTGGAGTTTGCAAGAGGCCAGGGCGGTTCCGGGGATATGGGGACGATCGCACTTGTGCTCGGCTTTCTTGCCGCCTTCATAGCTGGCCTGATCGCGTGCAAATGGATGGTGCGGATCGTGGAACGGGCCCGCTTGGCCCACTTCACATGGTATTGCGGGATCGTGGGTATGATCGCCATTGGATGGGGATGGGCAACATCCTGACCTTGACCCGGATATTTGTAACCCTACGAACCGGACCCTCGTATAATTTGCCTACCCTCCTCGTTAACGCTCTCCTCGGAAAACACCAAGCAAGAAAGCCCATGCCTATGGAAACTGCGAGATCATATTTAACTGGATTCCCGGTACTCGAGACCGACCGTTTCATTCTTCGGGACCTGCGCCCCTCAGATACCGGCAACCTCATGGCGCTGCGGAACGATGAAAGAGTAAGCTCCTTTGTTTTCCGAGAGCCCTTCGGGAGCCTTGAAAAAGCGAGTGAGACCATCGACCGGACCCACCAAGCCTTTCGGGAAGGCAGCGGCTATTGTTGGGGCGGTGTCCTTAAAGAAGAGGAAGGGGACGAAGTGGTCGGGATCTGCTGGATCAATCGGATCGACAAGGCCAACGGCCGGGCCGAGATCGGTGGTGAGCTCGCGGTGGACCACTGGGGTCGGGACTTGCCCCTTCATGCGATCCGCCGGGTGATCGATTACGGTTTTCAGGAGCTCGGGCTCCACAGCCTCGAGGCCCGGATCGTCCCGGGCAATCGAGGGGCCATACGGGTCGTGGAAATGCTCGGCTTCGAGAAAGAAGGCCACTTACGGGAAGCCATAAAATACAACGGCAGATTCTACGACCAGAACATCTACTCCCTCCGGGCTGATGCCTGAATAAAAAACCGGAACGTTAAGCCCTTTAAGGCGACCCGCTTGTAGCCAAGGGGTCATCCCACCTTCGATCCATCCTGTTGTATCCATGAGTTCTCGGCTCGGATCTTTTTTCTTATCTTACCATCGAGGAAAAAAACGAGCGACCATGATCTACGAGTTCAACGGCATCAAACCGGTGATCGACGAAAGCGCCTTCATCCACCCCCAGGCAGCAGTAACCGGGAACGTCATCATCGGAAAGGACGTTTATATAGGGCCGGGTGCCGCGATACGCGGTGACTGGGGAGAGATCATCATAGAGGACGGCTGCAATGTCCAGGAGAATTGTACCGTTCACATGTTCCCCGGCGTCACGGTCCACTTGAAGGAATCCGCTCATATCGGCCATGGTGCAGTGATCCACGGCGCCACGATCGGTGAGAATGTCTTGGTGGGTATGAACGCCGTGGTCATGGACCGGGCGGTGATCGGCAGGAACTGCATCCTGGGAGCTCTATCCTTCCTGAAGGCCGACTCCGAGATCCCGGAACAGAAAATGGTAGTCGGCAACCCGGGCGAGGTCGTGAAGGATGTGAGCGAGGAGATGGTGGAATGGAAACGGGAGGGCACGCGCCTGTACCAGCAACTCCCCGCGGAATGTTACGAGACCCTCAAAGCCTGCGAACCCCTCAGAGAGGTCCCCAAAGACCGGAAAAAACAAGAAAAGGTCTACAAGACCTGGAAGGAGAAGAAGTCCGAAAATTGAAAGCGCCCCCCTTCCTTATCAGGATAATAAGGACTTGGCACCGGCAATAGCCATTCCCACCGGATCTTTTAATTTCGGTGGCCCGCTGAGAACACCCCATATAACACCACAAAAAACACATCCATGAAACTCAAGAGCTACGTCCAAGGGGAATGGACCGAAGGCGAGGGAGAGGGCAAGCCCCTCGTGAACGCCGCTACCGGTGAAGAGATCGCCAAAGCCACCTCGGAAGGACTGGACTACAAAGGCATTCTCGACTACGCCCGGAACGTGGGCGGCCCCAAGTTGCGGGAGCTGACTTTTCACGAGCGCGGAAGGCGCCTCAAGGCCCTTGCCAAGTACCTCGATGAGCACAAAAAGGAATATTACAAGTGGTCTTTTGCAACGGGGGCCACCAAAAGGGATTCCTGGCCAGACATTGACGGTGGGATCAGCACGGTCTTTGTGCTGGCGAGCAAAGCCCGCCGCGAATTGCCGGACAAGCCTTTTCTCGTGGAAGGCCATGAGGAGATGCTGTCCCAGAATGGAACCTTTCTCGGGCAACATATCGCTGTTCCACTTCAAGGTGCGGCCCTCCACATAAATGCCTTTAATTTTCCCGTATGGGGCATGCTAGAAAAACTGGCCCCGACCATTATCGCCGGTGTACCGGCCATCATCAAACCCGCAACGGCCACCTCTTACCTCACCCAACGGGTATTCCAGGACATCATCGGATCCGGGATCCTTCCCGAAGGCTCGGCCCAGATCCTATGCGGGAGCACCGGCGACATGCTGGACCACCTGACCGGCCAGGACGTGGTAACCTTCACCGGGTCCGCATCAACGGGTAAGAAACTCCGCAGCAAGGATGTGATCAACGAAAATTCGGTCCGTTTCAACATGGAAGCGGACTCCCTCAATTGTTGCGTGCTCGGGCCCGACTCCACCCCCGATACGGAGGAGTTCAAGCTCTTCATCAAGGAGGTCAGCCGCGAAATGGTGGCAAAGGCCGGCCAGAAGTGTACCGCCATCCGGCGCACACTCGTTCCCGAGAATATGACCGAAGACGTGATCAATGCCCTGACCGAGCGCCTCAGCCGGATCAAAATGGGCGACCCCAGCATGGAAGAAGTGAAAATGGGCCCCTTGGCCAGCCGGGACCAGGTCGACGAGGTCAGCCAAAAGGTCGAGGAGCTCCTCAATTCCTGTGAGATCGCCTACGGCAGCAACAAAGGGGAATTCGACATCGTGGGCGGCGATAAGGAAAAAGGAGCTTTCATGCCCTCCACTCTCCTCTATTGCGATGACCCCCTCAACAAGGAAGAACCCCACAACGTAGAGGCTTTCGGTCCGGTGAATACGGTCATGCCCTACAAGGAGAACCAGGAGGCCATTGAACTGGCCAAACGGGGCCGGGGTAGTTTGGTCGGTTCCGTATTCACGGCCGACAATAATTTCGCCTCGCAGATGGTCATGGGCACGGCTGCTTACCACGGCCGCATGATGCTCATCAACAAGGAATCCGCCAAGGAATCCACGGGCCACGGGTCCCCCCTCGCCCACCTCGTTCACGGCGGCCCCGGACGGGCCGGTGGCGGCGAAGAACTCGGAGGCATCCGGAGCGTGCTCCATTTCATGCAACGCAGTGCCCTTCAGGGCCATCCCGATACCCTCACCCACATTTGCGATCACTACATCGAAGGGGCGAAGCGACCCGAGGCCGAAAAACACCCCTTCCAACAGACCTTCAACGAACTCGAGGTCGGAGAGACCTACACCACCCACAAAAGGACAGTCACCGAGGCGGATATCGTGAACTTCGCCAATGTCAGCGGGGACAATTTCTATGCCCACGTTGATGAAAGCTCCGTCGGTGGGGAGGACGACCTTTTCGAAGGACGCGTGGCGCAC
The DNA here is from genome assembly GCA_964453635.1 of uncultured Weeksellaceae bacterium. GTDB lineage: Bacteria > Bacteroidota > Bacteroidia > Flavobacteriales_D > CAYVSK01 > CAYVSK01. Next base: position 12,252 of record CAYVSK010000004.1, read on the forward strand.
GGTTACTTTATCATGTCAGCGGCGGCCGGGATGTTCGTCGACCCGAAAAAAGGTCCGGTACTGGCCAATTACGGGATCGACGAGCTGCGCTTCACCAAGCCGGTCTATCCCGGGACGACCATCCAGTGTCAGCTGACCGTGAAGGACAAGTCCTGGAAGGAAAAGCGGGAAGAGGAGGAGATACCCCGCGGCGAGGTACGATGGCGCGTGGAAGTCACCGACGACGAAGGGGAAACGGTCATGCTCGCCACCATCCTGACCCTGGTCAGAAGGGAGGAGGACCCGGACGAGGTGATCATCTGATCCGATCGCGGCGATCATTGCGCTCTCTTTGTCCGCCAGCGTTCTTTGCGTGGATCAGAACAGAAATTCAAAACGATCAAAACAAGACCCATGGCTGAAGAAACACAAGTAGAAGGAAAGGTCGAGACCTCCATAGAGAACGGGATCGGCACCGTATCCTTTTTCCACCCCAAGAGCAACGCACTACCCAGTAAGCTCCTTTCGGAGCTTGCGAACGCCATTACGGAACTCGGGCAGAACGACAAGGCGAAGGTCCTCCTTCTTAAAAGTGAAGGGGAAAAAGCTTTCTGTGCAGGCGCCTCATTTGACGAACTCGTCGCGATCGAGGACGAAACCGCCGGCAAGGAGTTCTTCATGGGCTTTGCCCGAGTGATAAACGCTGCCCGTAAGTGTCCCAAGCTGATCGTCGGCCGGGTCCAGGGCAAAGCGGTCGGCGGCGGCGTTGGCATGGCGGCGGCAACGGATTATTGCCTGGCGACGGAAAAGGCCAACATCAAGTTGAGCGAATTGGCGATCGGCATCGGCCCCTTCGTCGTGGGCCCTGCCGTGGAAAGAAAGATCGGCAGGGCCAACTTCAGCACCATGAGCCTCGATACGGCATGGCAGAGCGCCCAGTGGGCCAATGAAAAAGGCCTCTACGTGGATCTCTACTCCTCGATCGAAGAACTGGATGAGGCCGTTTCCGCCTTGACCAATAAACTGGCCGGATTCAACCCCGATGCCATGAAGGCCCTGAAACGCATATTCTGGGAAGGGACTGAGGATTGGGACAGCCTCCTTGAAGAACGAGCCGAAGAAAGCGGCCGATTGGTCCTCTCGGAACACACCAGAAAGGCGATCGAAAGCTTCAAGGCCGGGGCCCGGTAAAGAACCAAAAGATCACAAATTCCAACCCATGGCCGGATCGACCGCTTCCAAAAAAAAGCCCACCAGTTCATCGGATAAGAGGATCGCAAAAAAGACCCTTCTCGAGGCTTGGGAAAAAATGTGCCAAGCCAAACGAATGGCCGAGGTCTACGAAGAGAACAAAGCCGAGACGAGCAAGTACGTACACGCGACCTCACGCGGGCATGAAGCCATGCAACTGGCCCTGGCCCTCCAACTCCTCCCCCAGGATATGGTGGCTCCCTATTACCGGGACGATTCCATTCTCCTGGGTATCGGCATGACCCCCTACGAGCTCATCCTGCAGTTGCGAGCCAAACGGGACGACCCTTTCAGCGGAGGTCGGACCTACTACAGTCATCCGAGCCTCAACCGGGACGACATGCCAAAGATCCCCCATCAATCCTCCGCGACCGGCATGCAGACCATTCCCATCACTGGCGCGGCCATGGGAGTCCAGTACATGGAAACCCAGGGACTGGCCACCCATCACGGCAAGGACAAACCCGTGGTCGTTTGTTCTCTCGGGGATGCGGCCATAACGGAAGGAGAAATATCCGAAGCCTTCCAAATGGCGGTCCTCAAAGAAATGCCCATGCTTTATTTCATCCAGGACAATGAATGGGACATTTCGGCGAATGCCAAAGAGACCAGGGCGCAGGATGCCACCGAGTTCGCCCGGGGATTCAAGGGAATGGAAGTGCGCACGATCGAACAGGGGAACGATTTCTTCGAATGCTACCGAACACTCCGGGAGGTCATGGAGACCATCCGAAAAGAACGAAGGCCTTTCTTGGTTCACGGCAAAGTCCCTCTCCTCGGCCACCACACATCCGGCGTGCGTAGTGAATGGTACCGGGACGACCTCGAGGAACACCAACAGCGCGATCCCAACCCCAAGTTCCGCGAGCAGCTCCTCGAATACGGCATCGAGGAAAAAGAACTCGACCGGATCGAGAAAAAGGCCCGCGAACAGGTGGACGAGGAATATGAAAAAGCCGACAACGCCGAAGACCCGAGACCAGAGGACCTTTACGAGCACGATTTTGCTCCGACCCCCATCACGGAAGAAAAAGGGGTTCGAGCCCCGGAAGGCAATGACCCAACAGTGATGGTCGATTCGGCCCTGATCGCCATGCGGGAGATCCTCAACGCGCATCCCGAAGCCCTTTTGTACGGCCAGGATGTGGGTGGACGCCTCGGGGGGGTGTTCAGAGAGGCGGCCACCCTCGCTCAGCAATTCGGCGACGAACGGGTCTTTAATACCCCCATTCAGGAAGCTTTCATCATTGGCAGTACGGTGGGCATGTCAGCTGCTGGAACACGACCCATTGTGGAAGTCCAGTTCGCAGACTACATCTGGCCCGGCCTCAACCAATTGTTCACGGAACTGAGCCGCTCCTACTACCTCTCGAACGGTAAGTGGAACGTGAATTCCGTGATACGTGTTCCATGCGGAGCTTATGGGAGTGGTGGACCCTACCATTCCTCAAGCGCGGAAACGGTCGTCACCAGCATTCACGGGGTCAAGGTCGCCTATCCTTCAACAGGTGCTGACCTCAAAGGCCTCCTGAAAGCGGCCTTTTACGACCCGAACCCGGTCGTCGTATTCGAACACAAAGGCTTGTACTGGTCCAAGAAAAAGGGCACCGAAGAGGCCAAGACCATCGTTCCCGACGAGGATTACGTCCTCCCCTTTGGCAAAGCCCGGATCGCCCTCGAGGCAGATGAAGGGACGATAAAAAGGGAAGCCACGCTGGCGGTGATCACCTATGGAATGGGCGTTTATTGGGCCAAAAATGCAGCTAAAGGGGACCTGGAAGGGAAAGTGGAGGTCATCGACCTGCGTTCCCTGATCCCTTGGGACGAAGAGACGGTTTTCGAGGCGGTGAGGAGACACAACCGTTGCCTCGTGGTCACCGAAGAACCGAGCGACCCCTCTTATGCCCGGTCCCTTTCCGGAAGGATCCAAAGGGCATGTTTCGAGGCACTCGACGCCCCCGTGGACCTGCTCGGTTCAGAGAACATGCCGGGAATTCCCCTGAACTCTACCCTGGAGGCCACCATGATCCCCAACGAGGAAAAGGTGGGAGAAAGGATCAGGGAACTCCTGGCCTATTGAACCCGGACCCGCTTTGACCGATCGCTGCAAAAAAAGCTATCCCGCCCCCCATGGGCTCCCTTCTCTCGAGCGGATCCCAACCCGACCCCTCATCTACCTCAACAGTAATAACGACCATGATCCCTCCTTTATCGCTGCCGGTAAAGCAGAGGAGCTGAGAAAGGACAAAAGTGGCGAAGCGCTTTCAGAACTCCGAAACCAGCACAGGGATAAACCCGACTGGCTCTTCGGGTACTTGGGCTACGAGCTCAAGAACGAGATCGAAAGCCTCCCCTCGAACAATCCGGACCCGCTGGATTTTCCGGTCATGTACTTTTTCCGTCCGGCTTTTGTGGCCTGTTATCGGAATGGATCGGTCACCGTGGAGTTTTTACCGGAACAGATCGACGAAAAGACCCTGGATAAATATTTCGAGACCGGGACCCCTGCTGATCGCCCCCCGCCTCAAAAGAAAAAGAACTCGCAAGCTGCTACAGGGATCCGCGACCGAACCGGAGAAGCGCGCTACCTTCGGGACATACAGGCTCTTAAGGATCACATCAAACAGGGGGATATTTACGAGGTCAACTATTGCCGTGAATTTTATATAGAGGGGATGTCTTTGGACCCCATCGCCACTTACAAAAACCTCAACCACCGGACAGAGGCCCCATTCTCCTGCTTTTTGGAATTCGGCGACCACAGCCTCATCTGTGGAAGCCCGGAACGATACTTGAAAAAAGCGGGATCACACATCCGCTCTCAACCGATCAAGGGAACGGCTCCCCGGGGAAAGACGGCGGAAGAAGACCGCAGCCTGGCAGAAAAACTCCGGAATGACCCGAAAGAACGTTCGGAGAACGTGATGATCGTGGACCTGGTCCGCAACGATCTGAGCCGTATAGCCGAAAACGGATCGGTCAAAGTGGATGAGCTTTACGGGATCCATTCCTTTAAAACGGTCCATCAAGGGATCTCTACGATATCCTGCAGAATGCGTCCGGAATTTCACTGGTCCGATGCGATAAGAGCTACCTTTCCGATGGGATCCATGACAGGAGCCCCTAAGATCCGGGCCATGGAACTCATCGACAAATTCGAACCCGTCGCCCGGGGGATCTTTTCAGGGGCTGTCGGATACATCACGCCGGCCGGAGACCTCGACCTGAACGTCGTCATCCGTAGCATCATGCACGACCGGCAGCAGCAGTACAGTTCCATGAAAGTGGGCGGGGCCATCACGGACCGTTCCGTCCCGGAAAAAGAACACGAGGAATGCCTGCTGAAAGCGGAGGCTTTGAAAAGTTCCCTGGTTTTGGGCAACGACAAAGAATCCCGGGATCAGCCGCTCAGAACAGAGACTTCCGAGGATGACCTATTGTGAACTTCGAGCAACTGACAAAGCATATTAAAAGCCTCATTCCTCCCGGAACACCCACACTTGCTGCCGTATCCGGCGGGATCGATTCGGTGGTCATGGTCGACATCCTCGACCGCTTGGATCATCCCATAACCCTTGCCCATTGCAATTTTCAGTTACGCGGGACGGAATCCGACAAGGATGAGCGCTTTGTCCACGAAATAGCCCAAGCCCGTGGATTGCCGGTCTTTATAGAGCAATTTGACACCAGAAAATACGCAAGGTCCCATCAATTGAGCATCCAGGAAGCAGCGAGGACCCTTCGCTACGAATGGTTCCAAAAATTGGCCGAAAAAGAAGGTCTCGAGATGATCGCCGTGGCTCATCACAGGGACGATGCCATTGAGACATTTTTCATTAACCTGGTGAGGGGAACGGGAATTTCCGGCCTTAGTGGACTCCGGGAAAAGGAGGATCGGATCGTGAAACCTCTGCTCACCCTTTCCAAAGAAACGATCAAAAGCTACGCAAAAGACCGGGGCCTATCCTTCCGGGAGGACACGAGCAATTTGTCGCGAAATTATCTGAGGAACGCCATTCGCCAGGATGTGCTGCCTGCTTTGGATACCGTGGATGACCGGTTCAGGGCCAACATGCAACGGGCCCTTAAAAATCTCGGAATGGCCCGGAAAGTCTTGGATGAGAAGCTCGAGGAAGAAAAACGGGAAGCCATTGAGCATAAGGGAGCCGAAACATTTACGATCGAGCTCCGGGTTTTGAAGCAAAAGGCCAGTCCCGGATTCTATCTTTTTGAGTGGCTGTCACCACTCGGGTTCGACCCCAAGGTGATCGAACAACTGAGCGAGAACCTCGATGCGGCACCGGGACGGATTTACCATTCCCCCACTCACCGACTGATCGGCGACCGCGAAAAACTGCTCGTGGAACCCCATCCCACAGGTCAACCCGAACCGATCTGGATCCATTCATCCACCAGCTCCCTGAATACCCCCCTATCCTTAAGCTTCAAGTCCCTGGAAAAGCCTGCGCAGTACATCCCAGACCCGAACAATAACGTGGCCGAGCTCGACCAAGATCTTCTGACATTTCCCCTGAAGCTCCGCCCATGGGAGAAAGGGGACCATTTCCGCCCCCTCGGAATGGATAAAGGGAGCAAGAAGGTGAGCGACCTCCTCGTGGACGAAAAGATCCCCCTCCCTGAGAAAGAAAGGACCTGGGTCCTGGAAAGCGATGGAGCCATTGCTTGGGTCATCGGTATTCGGATAGCAGACCCCTTCAAGGTAAGAAAAGGGACAAAAAGAATTCTGAGGATAGCGTATTTTTCCCCTTCAAATTGAAACCCTGTTTTCCTTTTACTCGTTGACCATAGAAGAAAACGGGAGAGCAAGAAAATCGTCCGGGTTTTTTCTACCCCAGATCCTGCAATAATGAAGAGCAACACAAAAACCGATCCCATGGTGATTCAAAAAGAAGAGATCCCGTCATGCCGGTTTCCCCGGCAAGAAGTTCTTTCTGAGAACAGTGGCATTGAGAACCGGCGAAGGAAACTGGAGAATGCCACCATCCTGGGCAATATCGATCACAACAAATGCAAGATCATTTTTGAGGATGATGAAGGGGTAAAACAAGTGGAGACGACCGTTTGGGCTACGGGAGAGGAGAACATTTCCCTCAAACACGGCGCCACTATCCCCATCTGCAGGATCCGTGACGTCAAGGTGCTTTAAAGCATCGGGACACCTCCCCCTCTTTAAAGAGCGTGCCCTCCAAAAACCTTTATTTTCGTTCCCTTGTTAAAAGTCTTGGTTAGAGCCTTGACTCTTATCGAGCCCTCGCCGGTACAGCAATAGCAATGCCCGGGGATTTGGGTGCGTTCTTCGAAAACCTGAATCGATTCCGTTCCCTCATGAATTTCCATTCTTTCATAATACAGCTCCTCTTTTTTTTCCTGATCGCTTTATCTGGTCAAGGTCAGAATGGTCCTTTTGGGAAAGGGGAAGGGGCGGATATCGAGCAGGGGAACGACCAACAAACGGGCATGATCGACCCGATCGAATGGGAGTTTTCCGCAAAAAGGACGGGAGAAAAACGATATGAGCTGGTCCTCAGCCCCCGGTTGGACGAAGGTTGGCACATTTACGGGCCGAACCTCGGAAAAGATAAAACCGGGCCCATTCCGACCAGCCTTACCCTTCAAAAACCCAAGGACATCGAGCGGAAAGGGGACCTTACCGGAAAGGATCCCATCACCAAGTTCGATAAGAACTTCCAAATGGAGCTCACCTTCCTGAAGGGAGATGCGGAGTTAACACAGTCCGTCAAGATCAAGGACCCCAACGATCCACCGGTCGTAAAAGGTACCGTGGAATTCATGGTGTGCGACGATAAAAGATGCTTACCTCCCGAAAGCGTGGATCTCTCTATCGATCTCGCCGAAGCCAAAACGGTCACCTCTTCCAAGGAAGGGTCAAGTGACAGCGAAAAAGAAGCAACTGTTACAGAGGGATCGGAACGAGGCTGGTTCACCCTTTTCCTGCTCTCATTCGGGGGTGGCCTCCTTGCGATATTCATGCCCTGCGTCCTACCCATCATTCCGCTCACGGTAAGTTTTTTCACAAAACAAAGCAAAAGCCGGTCCGAAGGGATCCGGAATGCCTGGATATACAGTTTATCGATCGTGCTGATCTACGTAACCATCGGCTTTCTGATCACGATCATTTTCGGAACGGATGCGCTGAACAAACTCTCCACCAACGTCTACATGAACCTCTTTTTCGGGATCTTGCTGGTGGCCTTTGCATTTTCGTTCATGGGGGCTTTTGAATTGCGCCTGCCAAGTTCATGGGTCAACAAAACTGAAAGGGCTTCGGAGCAAGGCGGTTTGATCGGGATCTTCTTCATGGCCCTTACCCTAACCCTGGTCTCCTTTTCCTGCACGGCCCCGATCATTGGTCCTCTTTTGTATGAAGCCTCCGCAAAAGGCGGTGTAGCAGGGCCTCTGGTCGGCATGTTCGGCTTTTTCCTCGCTCTTGCCTTGCCTTTCGGTTTATTCGCAGCTTTTCCGACATGGCTAAAAACCCTACCGAATGCAGGCGGTTGGATGAACACCTTCAAGGTGACCCTCGGCTTCATAGAACTTGCCTTTGCCTTCAAATTCTTCTCAAATGCAGACCTGGTCATGCAGGCCGGTATCCTGAAAAGAGAACTGTTCCTGATCATCTGGACGGTGATCTTCCTGGTCCTCGGACTTTATCTTCTGGGCCTTATCAAATTGCCGGATGATCCGGAGGGTATCATCCGGCTTTCCGTGCCCCGCGTCATGGCGGCCATGGTTTCCCTGGTCTTCGCCCTTTATCTTTTGCCTGGAATATGGGGAGCTCCCCTGAAAATGATCAGTGGTTTTCCACCACCGGACTTTTATAAGGAATGGAGAGGGGCATCGGTTAATTCCCCAACTCCATCAGGGACCGGGGAAGGGACAACGAATACGGGATCGACATCCACCCGAAAACCCAAGTGTCCGCTCCGCTTAAATTGTTATCACGATTACGATAAAGGGTTGGCCCGTGCCAGAGAGGTCGGCAAACCGGTCATGCTCGACTTCACTGGTTGGGCCTGTGCCAATTGCCGGCGAATGGAAGAGAACGTATGGTCAGACCCGACGGTCCTACCAAAACTGAAGGAGGATGTTGTCCTGGTCTCCCTCTACGTGGACCAGCGAAGCACCTTGCCGGAGGATAAACAAAAAACCGCAACGATAGGCGACGAGAAGATGCAGATCGAAACGGTCGGGGATAAGTGGGCTTACTTTCAAGCATCCCGCTTCAATACCAATGCTCAGCCCTTTTACGTTATGCTCGACCACAATGGTGAGCAATTGACCGAGCCCGTTGGTTACAGCAGTGTGGAACGGTTCCGGGCATGGCTGGACCGGGGCATCAAAGCCTTTAAAAAGCAAAACGGGGAGCTTACCGGCATGAATTGAGGACACGCCCCCATGTGAAGAGGTCCCTTAGATCAGCATTCCCACCGTGGTCCCTGTGAAAAGGGAAGCAAGCGTCCCGGCAATAAGGGACTTGAAACCCAATTTTGACAAGAGGCTCATTCGCTCGGGGACGAGAGCACCGATCCCACCAACCTGGATCCCGATCGAAGCAAAATTGGCGAAGCCACAAAGGATATAGGTGGCAATGATAATGGAGCGCTCATTCATCAATTCTCCCGAACGCCGCATCTCCCCGAGGTTCATATAGGCAATGAACTCATTGAGGATGGTCTTCTCCCCCAGCAATTGACCGACAGCAACGGCATCCTGCCAGGCGACCCCGATCAACCAAGTGAGCGGAGCAAAAAGATAACCCACCAGGAACTGAAAGGTCAGCTTTTCGTAATCCGTGTACTGTTGAATGAAACCGTTCACACCGATATAATGACCAATGAAATCCCCCAACACGTAGTTGAACAATTTCACGAGTGAGATGAAGGCGATCAGCATAGCAGCCACGTTCACGGCCAGTTTCAACCCGTCGCGAGCCCCTTTCGTGATGGCTTCCAGGGCATTGGTGCCCATTTTTTCTTTGCTGACCGACAATTCCTTATCGAAATCCTCCGTCTCGGGTACGAGTATCTTGGCCGCCACCAATGCTGCTGGAGCCGACATCACCGAGGCGGTAAGGAGATGTTTCGTAAAGCGGAGTTTTTCGGCAGGATCGTCTCCCCCCAGGAAACTGATGTAAGCCATCAATACGCCACCCGCTATAGTGGCCATGCCCCCCGACATCAGGGCCATGATCTCGGAGCGGGTCATCCGTGAAAGGTAGGGCTTTACAAGCAGGGGTGAGGTTGTCTGACCCAGGAAAACATTACCGGCAGCCGCCAGGGACTCCGCCCCGGAAAGGGTCATGAAACGCTTCATAAGCCAAGCAAGGCCGTAAACGATCCGCTGGAGGATACCCCAGTAATAGAGCAGCGTACTCAGGGCCGAAAAGAAAATGATCGTGGGCAGAACATCGGTCGCAAAGTTGACCATGGCGCTTTCGAGTTTGCCCGTTTCACTGGACCTGAAAAGGAATTCAGTTCCGGCATCAGCAAAAGAGATGACCTTAATGAAAGCATTGCTCAGGAACTCAAAGAAAGCCTCGACCACGGGGACCTTCAAAATAAGAAGACCGAGGAGGACCTGGAGGCCCAGTCCCTTGAAAACCAAGGACCACTTAATGGATGAACGATCACTGCTAAATAAATAGGCAATGCCGAGGAGGGAAGCGATCCCGACAAGCCCCCTCAGGATATGAAGCAGGTTCTCCAGCATTCCGGTGAAGGGAGGTCGTAATACAAAGCTTAATGAACGGGAACGGAATGGTAAAACGGTCGAAGCAGCATGGCCCTTTAACTGGATTGGGTGCGCTTCTTGATCTCATCTCTTATAATGGAAGCCGTCTCGTAATCCTCCTCCTTAATGGCCTTTTCCAGTCGTGTTTCCAGCTCGTTGAAGGAAAGTTCCTTGATATCCACCTCACTGATATCACCCTGGGGCTCTTCCTCGACCCCCTGAGCGGCACTTTCTTCCCCCTCTCCTTCTTCCTCCTCGCTCTTCATGTCCTCATCCAGAACAATACCGGCTGAACTCAGGATGAATTCGTAAGTATAGACCGGACAATCATAACGTACGGCCAGCGCCACCGCATCGGAAGTCCGGGCATCGATCTCCTTTTCCTCTCCATCCTTCTCGCTGATGATCTTGGCAAAGAAGATTCCTTCAACCAGGTTGTAAATAATGATCTCTTTCACGTTGATCTCAAAGGCATCCGAAAAGTTCTTAAAGAGGTCATGGGTCAGCGGACGGCTCGGCGTCATATCCTCCAGCTCAATAGCGATGGACTGAGCCTCGAACCCGCCGATAATGATCGGCAATCGACGCTTTCCTTCCTCTTCCCCGAGTACAAGTGCATAAGCACCGGACTGGGTCTGACTGTAGGAAAGGCCGATGATCTTGAGTTTTATGCGCTCCATCTTGCTCATGTTCCCGGTCCCAACAAAAGATCCTGGCCGGTATAGGACAGAACCGACGGCCTCAATTGTCGTTCTCGTAAAACTTTTTGAAAGCTTCTGTCAATTTGGGGACGACCTCAAATGCATCCCCCACGATTCCGTAATCAGCAGCTTTAAAGAAGGGTGCTTCTTCATCCTTGTTAATAGCGACCATGACTTTGCTACCATTCACACCAGCAAGATGTTGGATCGCACCCGATATACCGACGGCAATGTAAAGGTTGGGCCGCACGGTCAATCCGGTCTGGCCAACATGTTCATGGTGGGGACGCCATTCATTATCAGCAACCGGCCTGGAGCAAGCTGTAGCGGCTCCAAGGGTTTCGGCGAGGTCTTCTATGACCTGCCAGTTCTCGGGGTCTTTCAATCCTCTCCCACCGGACACGACCTTTTCCGCCTCGGGAAGAGAGACTTCACCCTTGGAGGTCTTTCTTTCCTGGACCTCAATGACCTTTTCCCCAACATCGGCTTGGGTGTCCTCGACTTCAGCCTGGGTTCCCTCCCGCTTCTGAATACTATGGGCATTGGGAAGAAGAGATACAATCTTTTTTTCGGTCTTGATGGAGACATGGGCCATCGCCTTGCCTGAGAACACGTTCTTTTTCACCACGAATCCGTTCCCGGTATCCGGCTCGGCAATAGCACCCGGTACGTGACCCGCATCGAGTTTCACCGAGACCTTGGGTGCGACGGCTTTCCCTGAGGAATCATGAGAAAAAACGATCACATCCGCCCCGATATTCCCTGCTGTCTCAGCTACCAAACGCGCCAATTGGCCGGCATCCGGGTCCTCCAGATCAGCTCGGAGCACCTTGTCCGCACCGTAATCCCCAAGACCGGCCAAAGTATCCTGGGACAAGGCCCCATAAGTAACAGCCGTCGTGTTCGTGCCCAACTGCTCGGCGATACGGTAGCCGTAATTCACGGCCTCGTAAGCCCCTTTCGACAACCGGTCTTCCGTGCGGTCCGCAAAAACGAGAACTGCCATATCAAATAACTTTTGCTTCGTTGTGCAGGAGGTCCACTAACTCTTCGGGGTTCTCGGGATCGATAAACTTGCACTCCGACTTGGGTGGGGGCAATTCGTATTCCCTGATCTCGGTGTGGGGCTCCTGTTCCACGGGTTCCACGACCGTGAATTGCTTTTTTCGCGCAGCCATGATCCCCCGCATATTGGGGATCCGCTGATCAGCCATACCCTTGGCAGTAGCGACCACAACGGGAAGATCCACCGATACGATCTGACTCCCCCCGGTTATCTTGTGTTCGAGCGTAGCCTTGTTCCCTTCCACCTGGAGATCACTGGCATCGACCACATAGGGCATGTCCAGCATTTCAGCGATCATGCCGCCGACCTGTCCGCCGTTGTGATCGATCGTCTCATCCCCCATCATCACGAGGTCAAAATTTTTATCGCGGGCATACTCAGCGATCTGCTTGGCGACATAAAAGGCATCTTTTGGCCCAGCATTCACCCGCACGGCATCGTCAGCCCCCAAAGCGAGGGCTTTTCGCATGACCGCTTCATCCTCCTGCGGGCCAACAGTGATCGAAGTGACCGTCCCGCCAAAGGACTCCTTCAACTCGAGCCCCCGAACGAGCCCGTACCACTCATCCGCCGGGTTGATGATGTATTGCACATCCTTGTCGTTCAGTTTCGTATTGTTATCGGTGAATTCGATCTTGGTGGTGGTGTCGGGCACTTTGCTCAAGCAAACCAATACATCCATAGCCAATATTTTACAGGGTCCGTGACCCTTTTCTTTTTATTGTAAAGGAAAAAACGGGGTGAGGGCCCCGACAGGTTGCAAATCTACAAAAATTCGGGACTTCCCATGAGATCCTTCCTGACCGAACAAACCGTGACTCCGGGGTTCTCTTATGGGTCGATCGACCCGCTAAAGGGGATTTTGAGCAACGGTTGCCCTATTCCACCCAGAGCTTCTTTATAAAGGGCTCATGACCTTGTTTATAAAGACGGATAAAATACAAACCCGAAGAAATATCAAGCTCCGAAACGGAGTAAGAAAGAACATGCTCACCGGCGTTCTTTCTGCCTTCGAACAATCCAGTGATCTCCCGGCCTCTTGCATCCAACAACTCGATCCTTACTTCTCCGGAGCTTGGCAGGGCATAAAAAAGGTTGAAGCTGGTCCGTGCCGGATTGGGGAAAAGATCAATCCCCACCGCGTCCTCGTTTTCCGGGATGCCAATGGGCTGCAGATAAAGCTGCCCGTTGGAGCTCGTGGGGGTGGACCGTAACCCGGCGTTGTTCAAAGCGCGAACGACCACATAATAGGTGACCCCATCAATAAGGTTCAGACCCGTAGCCGTAGCCGCTGTATCCATTCCGACACCCGTCCAGGCTACAACATCGGAATCCCCGGGACTGGACCCCACCGCATATTCATAACCCATCAGGCCGGAATGGCGATCGTTCGATCTCGTCCAATTCCCCCCCAATTGGGTCCCCTCATGAGTGGTGTCTATATCATTGCCCATCCCGTCATTCACAGCGACCGGGACCGGTGATGTCCAGTCCACATCGAAGTCCTGTGAAACGACAGGTGAAAGGTTTCCTTCATTATCCTGGACAATGGATCTGATCATACCGGCAGAAGTGTCGGGTCCCTGGTTCTGGTGCCGAACGTCGTTGGTGGTATCGGGGCCGATCTTCACGGTCACTTGGGGATATCGGGACCGATAGACGTTCAGTTTGCGGATCCGGTAATCAGCGTTCCCGGAGCGAAAAGAGATATGGGAACCGCCCTGATGGGGCGTAGGGTCGCTCCATTCAGCGACCAACTGGTCGTTCACATAAACGCGCATCTCTCCGGTTATCCGGTCGTAACTCACTTTGAAGTCATACCACTCACCGGCTTTGAAAGAATGAGCCTTATCCAGATCGGGCCCTACACCCCAGGAATTGCTGTTCACATCATATATCTGGACCCGGTCGTCATCTACGCGAAACCAGACGAAATAGGAATTCCCCCGTTCATTTAGCGCGGGGTCGTCACTGAAAAAGTGAAGACCGGCCCGCCGGTTGCTTCCACTTCCGTCGATACGGGCCTCCCAGTGGTAAAGATAGCGGTTGGACAAGCCCTGATCCAGTGGAGCGTAAATGTTCGTATTGTTCAGGCTGTCCTCACTCTGCCGAAGCACTCCACTGCCGGTCAGTTTCCAATCCCCGTTCACGACGGTCCAATCGGAATGGATGGAATCCTGGCCGAAATTGTCGGAGAAAAATCCGTTCCGGTGGTTCCCCCTCCATTCTTTCCCATCAAAGTCCAGCACTTGATAATACCGTTTTTCCAGGCCACTACCCCCGGAATCGTCCCGGTCAATGAAGGTCACATCGAAGTCTCCGGTCACCCAACCGTTCTGAGGAAAGGAGTTCGTATCGATCCTGGTGACCGGATCGATGGTATCGGGCTCGGCGGATCGCCAACTTATGGCCCATCCAGGAGCAGTTGTCTGACAATCGGACCGGAATTCCAAAAGGATCGAACTTCCGCTCGAAGAGATGGTGGAGGGAATTGTCGTGCCCGTGTATTTCCCGATCAACGAATCCGTCAAGGCATTCCCGTCATAAACGTAAAGGTAGTCCCAATCCGCCTCCAGCTCGAATTCATCGATGGTCAGGGTGACCGAGGGGGGATCGTTGGGGGGTTGGATCAAGTAAAGCTGCCTTTCATCATTGGAATAATCCCCGTTCGGCCCTCCACTGTCGTAAAATTGGCCGCTATTGGTAGTCATGCTGTCCACTGGAGGGTTGTTGTTGATCAAGCGATAGTAATACGCCCAATCATAGTAAGGGCCGGGATCCGTGTGGGTTTGGTTGGGATAGTGCTGATGGCCCTTGATCCTCGTACAACTCCCCAGCTCACAATTGCTGCTCCCACCTGAACAGGCAGGACCGTCGTGGGTGCGCAAAGGGTCGATCCCATAACCACTGTTTGTGATATCGCGGACAAGGTCGGCCGAGCTCCTGTATAAGGCGTCGGTCAAATAAGAAGGATCGTCGATATAGCCTTCGTGCTCGATCCCAATGGTATAGCTGTTCTCGCTCCCAACGTGCCATGCATTGTCCGCTTCGTAGACCAGCTGCGTGATCTGCCCGTCGGAGGACCGAATGGCGTAGTGAAAGGATACATTGGAATTGCAGTTATGGGCCCAGGAAATGGCCCCTGAATAGGTCCCCTGCATGGTATGGATGACAACGGCACTTACGGGCGTTCCGTTCCGGGAGGAGTAATTGCAGGAAGGCACAGGGTCCCAGATGGCCGGCGGATAATCGGGGCTTCGCAATGGCCCTTTGTTAAAGGAAATTCCCTCCTTACTGTGGACCTCTTCCTTTCCAACGGTCACTTGGGAACTCCGCAGGACCTTCAGGTTCTTCTGACCAAATATGCCCGCCAGGTCTACCTTATGGCGAGGAAGACCATATGCTTTCTGGAAAGCCCGGTCCCCGAGTGTGTTCAAAACATCGTAGAGCCAGCTGCTCATGGCATAATCGTTCACGAGCGTCTCTTCGTGCGGAAGCTCTGATAAGCTCATCAGGACAGGCACCTGACCCTTAATGGCCCGTCCTTTGACGTCCAATTCCTGCTGAGCCTCACGATAGGCCCGGGCATAAGCCAGGATCCCCTTGCGGGGATCTTGCCGGATCCCTGCAACGGAAAACGAACTCATATCAGCTACGTATCGAAGATTTTCCCGGAAATTTCCATGCCCGTTAAGGACCAAGCCCATGACGCCATAGTTATGGGGCTTTTGCATACACCCTTTTGGAGTCGACCCATTCAGGTGCCGGAAACGGGTCATTTTCCAGGCAACAGCCTCCAACACACCCACGGGGATGGAAGGATATCGCTCATAAGCCTCGTTGAAATATTCCTCATAAGGGTTCGTGGGGTATCGCTCTCCTCCGGTAGGAGCCTTTCCGTTTTCAGGCAAAGCGGAAACCTGAAACACCTGCCCCCATAGGGTTAAAGCAATAATGCAAAAAGCCATTAAGGGTAAAGGGCGGGGAACAAGCGACATAAAATATTTGAATGATTGTGAATCACAAAGTTAAGGAAAATAGAACGCCCTGTCCCCCTTTTAAAGGCCGATCGAAATACCCCCCCTTATATTGGGCTGGGGAAAAGGGGAGGGCTGCCGTTGCTCAAGAACGTCCCAGAGCACGGTTAAAGAAACGTAACTGTTCGCTCCGACGCGGCTTCTGTAACCCCCACCTATAAAAAGGGCAGAAGTAAAAACGCGTCGGTTCCCGAAACCCACCGGATCGCGGATCAAATGATTAATGGACTGATACTCGGTTTGAAAGAATATACCCTGAAAGAGGACTTGCCTGAACCAGGCCCGTCCCCCGTATAAAGAGCTGCTAACATCGACCCTGTTGTTTCTGATGTACTGATAGATCCCTCCGACTGCAACGGACCGATCCTTCGACAAACGATAACCGACCACAGGTGAGGCATTGATAAAAGTGATGTCTCCGAATTGGAGTCCCATATTGCCGCCCACGAAGAGACGATCTTTCCAATTCCCCTTTTGCTGCTCCTGTCCTTTCTGCCGTTCCTTCTTCTCATCCGCTTTTTCCCCGCTTTGACCAAGGATGGATGAATGAGGCCAGGAAAGCAACAAAAAGCACAACGGGATGAAAACAGGAAAAGAAAGGAGCCTCGAAAGGCGCATGGAGACCTTTGTTTAGCGTTAACAACGCAATATACGAAACGCTTCCCTGTATTACGATCACCCAGCGCGAACACCGGATCGTAACATTCCGGCCTACCTTTCTTTTATTCCCGGCAACGGGCGATGAGATCCACGATGCGTTCACCGACCCCCTCCGGATCCTCCTGATGGGGCATATGACCACTTTTCTCTGGGAGATGGTCCTCGGTTCGGCCAGAAAGCGCTTTTTTGATCGCCTCCACCTGTGCCATGCTCCCGTAAGGGTCCCTTTCTCCCTGTATGAGGAGGACTGGGCTCGGGATTCCCCGAATATCAGCCTCGATATTCCAGTCACGGAAGGCCTCGGAAAGCCATACATCGGCCCACCCATAGAACATGGGGTCGGTGTTGGTCCCGTGAAATTTCCAGAGCAGGGGACGCAAACGACCCGTCTCGAATTCCCTTACAGTAGCCTGGATCCCTTTGATCGTGATCTCCTCAACGAAAACATGGGCAGCAATGGAAACAATGCCTCTCACTTTTTGGGGAAACCGGGCGGCATGTAAAAGCGCAATGGAGGCCCCATCACTATGGCCGATATGAAATAACGGATGCTGGATACCAAGCCGATCCAATAGAGCAGGGAGTGTCTCAAAGGCTTCTTCGTGCATGTAACGCAATTCGCGGTCCGCTTCAAGCTGGCTTGAACCCCCGTGCCCATACCGGTCGTATATCAAAGCGGGCAGGCCGGTCCGTTCGGCGATCTTTTCAGGGAAGCCTTTCCACTGTTCAATGCTTCCCAATCCATCATGCAGAAAGACCAGGAGCGGCGTACGACCATCTGTTCCCGGTTCCCCGATCAATCGGACCCTGATCGATCGATCTTTGACCCGGATGCTTTTTAATTGATCGAAACTGGACAATTCCCAGGGATTTAGGAGCACAAAAAAAGCGACCCGGGACCCGGGTCGCTTTCTCCTTAACTTTCCAAAACAAGGTCTCGGGGATCAATAACTCCAGAGGTCGTGTTCGATCCGAAACAATTTGTTCTTGATGTCTTTTGCCTCGAGAAGCGCGTCAATTCCCTCTTTGTATTGACTGATCCGCCGGTCATGTACATTGGATTCCTTGATGATGTAGCTATCGAACATCCGCTTTTGAAAAATATCATCGAAGGTTATGCGCTTTGCATCGTTCTTGGGGTTAAAAGCCTCATAATTGGCAAGGACGTAGCGGGCTTCGGGAAAATAGATCCAAAAAAGCGGGGCATATCCCTGGTGTTCGCCACTCTCACTGGTAAGTTCCACCATGGGGGCCAAACCGATGATACGCTGTTCCATTACGGACCTTTGCTTATCAAAGAACCAATCTTCCTTGATGCGGTACCGCTTAATATCAGCGCCGGTTATTTCTTCAGTTACATTGGTATCGTAAGGATTCCCCTGAGCATCATATTTGGTAATGGTCGTGGTGTCCACCATTTCCGCCTCGGCCTCGGAAGGGAGCAAGGGACTGGTGAATTCATCATCCTGGTTCACGGGCCCGGGATCATAAGCGGTAATGGACCCATCCACTGTGATCCCTTCTTTAAGGATGTGCCATAGACTCTGGCGATCCTCTATATCCTTTGTCGGATAAAAGAGGGGATGGTTCATTTTTTGCTTCAAATCGAGCTGCCGCCAGATCCGTTTTTCATACATCACATCCGCTTCCCGGAGGTGAGGCGGCTGAACGACTTTCCGGGTAGGGGTGTGCTCCTCGATATAAGCACCATCCAATACCTGCTGTTGGGCGGAGCTATCCTTATGAACAAGCAGTACCACCCAAAAGAGCGGTATGAGGATGGTTGTTAGGGTCGTTCGCATAAGCACCTGTTTTAAATGGCTTTAAGACTCAAGCCACCGAGTTTCTTTTCTCCGTCAGGGCCCACCGCCTTGATGTTCTCAAAATACACTTTCTGCCCACTTTTGACCCGTTTAAGTACTTTCTTCATATCATTCGTGAGGGTCGCCCCGTTCTTTTGTTTATTGCGAACGGGTTGACCTGCTACAATGGCGGTCATGGTAAATTCGGTAACATTGTAATCCAGATCGAACTCGAAGTTCTCCATTTCCGCCCGCAAGCGACCAGCATTCCGCAGTTTGGTGGCCTTGATCTTCGAGTCGCTAATGCTTTTATCCATGAGATATGGTTTGGGAGGCGGGACGGTCTTGACCCGGAATTTTTTGGAACCATAAGTCTGGTTGGACTTTTTATTCCGGACCTGTATCTTACAGGAATTCCCACTGCTCACTTTTACGTGAAAATCCCCTTGACCTCTGGGTATGGCAGAACCACCACCCCCGATCACACTGATTCCGAGATCGGCGGCAGCGACACCCGGTACACTGACACTGACCGGGTTCTTGACCCCGATGTAGAGCACGTTCATTTTCGTTGGGGAAACGACAGCACTTTGTTCGGCAGCCCGGAATTTAGGAGCTTCCCCATTGACCCTGATCGGATAGGATTTCATATTCCCACTGGGACCCTGAATGGCGATCTCGCCCCCCCATTTGATCTCGCCTTTCTTTTCAGGAACAACAGTGTAAGTTGCGATACCATTGTCATAAGTAATGTTGGCGCTGTCTATCTCACCTTTAAGGTTCCCAGCCGTATCGAGATCCTGGCCAACACGGAGCTCTGGCTGGCGGGTACTGTTCCAGGCCGCAACGACAACGTCCGCCCGGTACGTATCACCGACAGCAATGTAGTCAGAGTTCGGGACGACTTTGGGGGCCAGGGTATCGAATTTGAAATCGGAAGCCCCGATCTGCCCTTTGAGTTCAGAAACAACGTCGGATTCCGCGTTCCGAACGTCGGACTGGATCTTGGTAAGAGCGGTTATAGCAGCTGCCACGGGGGCTTGGTAAAAATGCAAACCGCCCCAGGATTCGGCAGCCGGATCATCCGCTTCAGGTTGGCCCTTGGTCTGAAGGCCGAGACTGATCTTACCAGTATCCATATCGGTCAATTCGACAAGGGATCTCGTAAGAAAATTGCGGAAGGAATCGATCCGCATCTCCAGCCCCCTGGCGGTGTAGTTCCCCCATTCAGGACCCTTTGGATCCAAGGGTGTTGACAAACCAAGTTTCTGGGTTGGAACATTCTTATTGGAGAGGCCGCTCATTTCCCCCAGGCCAATCTTCTCGGCAGTATCCCATGGAACCCCCTGAGTATGTTTTTTGAGGTAGGTTTTCATATCCCGAATGTGGTTAAAAAGGGTATCCGCCCTTTCCCGCACTTCCTTGGCCCGGTTCCAGTAATCGGCAGCTTTTTTCCTGTCCGCCATATAAGTCTCCTTGAAATCACTATAGAGCACGTTGTTCTTCCGCATGAAATTCTCCGTGGTGACCTCGAGACTTTGGTTGACCCGAACAAAAGCATTGAGAATACTTTTGGAAACATTTAGCGCCAAAAGAGCCGTCAACACCAAGTACATCAGGTTGATCATCTTCTGCCTCGGGGATAGGTTGCCGCCTGCCATCGCTTCGTTCTTTATTTATTGACTTTCAGTACGTTCATTTTTTTATTTAAAACCTACACGAGAAGAGTCAGCCCCCCTGTTTCATTGCTGATCCTTGTTCACGTTCATGGCCGAGAGCATATTGCCATACACGTTGTTGAGGGCTGAGAGGTTCTTGGACAATTCAGCGATGTTCTCTTTGTACTTCTGGGTATCCTCGACCGAATCGTTGAGATTCTGGACCAGCTGTTCGATCCCCTCGAAAGCTTTGTTGGTGTTCTCGAGGTGCTCATTGGTGCTTTTAAGTTGCAGCTCGTACACATTATTGAGGGAGGCGAGGTTCTCGGATAGTTGCTGGAGATTGTCCCCCGCGGTCTTCCCGGCCTCGGAGCTTTCCGTGATCCCTGTAAGGGCCTGGGAAGCTTCCTCGTAAGACTGGGTCAGCTCACCCACCTTAGTGGATGCATTTCTCAAGCTTTCAGTATACTCATTGGTAGCCACGGAAGCGTCACTCATCTCCCCGAGCTTGTTGGCCTGGTCGCTAAGGGAGCGCAACCCTTGCCCCAAGCTCTCGATCAGTTCAGGTTCGATCTTGGCCTCCTCCATCATTTTGTCCAGTTCTTCGGTAGGGGAGTTGGGTTCTTCTTCACTTCCTTCTTCCTCTTCCGTCTCTCCTTCTTCCTCCTCGTCCTCAGATTTACCACCGGTCGCCAATTCCGGGTATACGAGGGACCAATCGATCTCCTCCTTCACCGGTTCAAAGGCGGAAAAGAAAAAGATAATGGATTCGGTGGAAAGGCCGATCACCAACATGATACCGGCACCGGGATAGTGGTTGATCTTAAAGAGAGCCCCCAGGAGCACCACAGCGGCACCAATACCATACAACTTTGCCATGAACTTCTTCCAAGCTAAACTTCCGGGTTTAAACATGATCCAAGGATTTGGTTAAACGATCTGCGTGATTAAAAATCAAAAAAGCCTATTGAACGATCAGGATCCCTGATTTCCGAGGTTTTCGTCTCCCTTGGCCCGGCCAAGGAAATGCATGACCGAGCGGAAACCGATATAGCTCTTGGCCGTGTCCTGATATTCGTAACTCCGGGTACCGGTCTGAAGATAGTACCCGATATCCTTCCAAGAACCACCTCGAATGACTTTCCGCTTGAGCGTGGGGGGGTCGTTCTTTTTTGCTCGGTATTGATACTCGGGGTTCAGGTCGTGGGAGAAACTGTATACCGATTCGGTAAAGGCGGTGCTGGTCCATTCGGACACGTTCCCGGCCATGCAATAGAGCCCGAAATTGTTGGGCGAATAGGAGTCGGCCCGGACCGTATGGAAGCCACCGTCCGCTCGGTAATCCCCGCGCATGGGCTTAAAGTTCCCGAGAAAACAACCTTTCCTGTTCCGGATATAGGGACCACCCCATGGATAAGGGCTGCCATCCAAGCCACCCCGGGCCGCGTACTCCCACTGGGCTTCGGTCGGGAGCCGGAATTTGGCAATATAGGTAAGGCCCTGCCCTTTCCGAAAGGTGTTCAAGTACTTGGTCCGCCAATGATTGAAGGCCTTGGCCTGGCCCCAGGTAACACCAACGACGGGATAGGCATCGTAGGCGGGATGCCAGAAGTAGTTATTGGTCATCGGCTCATTAAAGGAATAAGAAAAGTCGTGCACCCAACAGAGGGTATCGGGATATACGTTGATCTGTTCCTTGATTATGAACTGTGACCGATCACTATGGCCCCGGATCGCATGCTTTTGTCCGATCTTGTTCTCAACCCCCAGGTCGAGGTCCTTGTTCTCTTTATTAGAAGCAGCCTCCAGGTTGATCCAATAGTACTCGAACATCAATTTCCGCGTGTCGATGTTCCGCCGCCGGTAATATCGCTCATGTTCCGGCAGGAACATAAAGGAAAGGGCTTCGCGGACGTCGAGTTGCTGCCATTGGATCTCGGGTTCCCAACGCAGAATGGGGGGTATCAGTTCCTGGCCATAACGGTTCTCACGCCTTACGTGTTCACCGATCCCTTCTTCCCCGAGGGCGCGCTTGGCAATGGAATCGCGCACGTAATTCACGAACTGCCGATACTCGTTATTCGTGATCTCCGTCTGGTCCATATAGAAAGCCTGGACGGACACGGTTTTGTTCACAGCCGTATGGGCGTAAGGTACATCCTGATCGCTCTGCCCCATTTTAAAGCTTCCCATCGGGATGTACAGGGTACCGTAGGGGTCCGGTTGAAACCACTGGGGCCGGGGACGAACCCCGATCAACTCCCCTCGGTCTCCACCTGCACATCCCCATAAAAGGGAAAGCAGGGGAAAGATCCAACCGTATTTGAGGAATTTTTTCATGGCCTTTCTTTTGATTCGACCGACCGTTCCCGGTTTTCGATCCTGATTCCGCAAAGACCTTTCAACGATAAAAGATCAAAAAGGTTACAGAGGATCGATCCCCCGGTGGATCACATAAAGCGCACGTCCTTCACTTTCCGACGTTTGGGGGGTTTAATGAGTTTAAAACAATATTTTACCATCAGTTCATGGCTCCCGTTGCTGTGATTGTTCAGCTCAGAGGTGGTCACATCGTAAGAATAGCCCACTTTCAATTGGGAGTCGCTGCTGAGTCGATGCTTGTACCCGACAAGGGGTGCCACAGCATCGGCCGGCCTATATGAAACGCCGGCCCATAGTTGATCATTGTACATAAAGTTCACATTGACATCGAACTGTGCGGAAGCTCCATCAGTCTTGGCAAAGATGGAAGGCTTCAGCACATACATCGGATTGCCATTGATGTTATAGTCGTAACCAGCCATCACGTAGAAGTGCCGTTGCATTTCCATATCGAGGGCGTAATCAGATGCCTCAAAGGATGCGGAGGTTTTGGTCAAATGCGTGGAGGAGATCCCCATATACATCTTATTGGTCTTGTAGTACGCACCGAGACTGATGTCGTAAGTGGTACTGGAAGCATTGTCATTGGGGATGGTCTCGTCAGCCGCAGGATTCGTTTGAGGGGGCTTCCAAGTACTTCCGAGCGTTTTGTTAATGGCCCCTATCGCAATACCACCGCTCACCTTTCCGATACCGACGGGTTTCTGATAGGAATACGAGAATCGCGCTACCGTGCTCTCTTCTTGCCCGAGGTAATCGTAATACACGGTAAGACCAGCCCCACTGTTCGGAACGCCGAAAGGCGTGAGGGGGGCCTCCACGTTCAACATGCTTTGGGTCGGGGAGTTCACATCATTGGCGAAACCAGCCCACTGTTCCCGAAAAAAACCGGTCGCACATATAAAATCCCCGGTACCAGCGGAGGCCGGATTCACGGATAAACGGTCGAACATGTTCTGGGTGTACTGGGGATCCTGTTGAGCCCAGCCCCCTCCTTGTACAAAAAAGGCCAGAAGAAAAGCGAGGGAAGCGCCTCTTTTAAGCATTGAAAGCCGGTTTTGGTTTGGAAAGCTCCTTTTGTTTAGATCCACTTAATCGGTGCTAATATAACATTTTCATCGATCCCTCCAAAACTTTCAACAACAAAAACAATTTTTCAACAATTGTTCGCCGTCCTTGCATCCCGTTATCACGAGGCCCCTTTCACCGCTCAAATGCGCCCACAACAGGCCCCAAATTTGCAAGGGATCGCGGGACCCGGTTATCCGGGACAAAAAATTTGAATGATGTGAAAAAAAAACACCGGTCATTTTTTCCGAAGATAAAGCGTGAACCCCTTATCGGAATTTTTCCATTCCTGTTCGTTGCGATTCTTTTCGTAGAAATAGACAGCCGTGTCATCTTTCACCTGTTCAAATTTTAACAACAGGGTATCCGCCTTTCTTCTGAATTTACCCTTCAAAAAACCATCCCCTTGTTTATTGATGAACGTGCTATCCTCATTGAACGTATACGTATTTCCGACCATCATTTCCCCTATACCTCCCTCGGAATCGACCACTTCCCAAGTCCCGTAAAAACTGTATTGAACACAGCCGGGCATTAAAAGAAGACCCAGGGTCAACCCTGTCAAAACAAAGGTGGAAAAAGCGCCGGAAAGATCTTTATTGAGGGTTCGCATCCGTGGCCATGCTTTTTGTTCTCAGCTCAGTTTTTGATAGGTCCGCCACCACTGATCGGGGATCTCTCCGTTGGAAGCAAGCAAATAATCATCGTAACGACAGGGCACGAAACATTTCCTTTGAAACCTGGAGACCGCTTCACCGGGATAAGGGACCTCCATCCACCACCGGTCGGTCCGTTCGCTTTTGTGAAAAACAATGCTGTGCCCTTTGCCTTCCTCGACCTCTACATTGAAACGGGTGAAGCCGGAGCGGTCCTCATAGAGGTCCTCCCCATTGCGTTGATAAAAACCCTGAATGAAATACCAGATCATTTGACCGGCGAGTTCTGCCGTAAGTCCCATTGCTTCATCCTTTCCCGGGTCCATATCAAAAAGCCCGAATCCGCTCAATTTATCACTAATGCCGGCATATCGACACAGTTGGCAGGCCTCATCCCCGTAAAGCCCATTCGGTCCGGGGGCGGTCGTCCCCCTGGCTTCCGAAGCTCTTATAGCACACAGGCTCATCCCAAAAAAGTCCCCATTTCGGATAACGGGTTCATAGTCCGGAATATTTTGCTGTAGCTTCCCGAGCCGATGAATATCAAAATTGAGCCCTTCGATGATGTCCTCTTCGCGCTGGGTGGTGTAATAACTCTGATGGCCGAGGTGACTGTAATTGAAAAGATGATCCCCCTGATGGAGCACCATCTTGCTTAGGAAATTCCGGTCGTGCACGCGGTCGGCATCAATGTCAGAGACGGCCAATTCCGGTCCGACGAAAACCATATCAGTGATCCGGTCCATCCGGGTATATCCCATTTGCATCGCATAGGCAAGGTCGGCGGTTCCCCCAATGACCACCGGGATGATACCGGATGGGACCAGCTCCTCCAAGGTCCCGGATACAGCAAAATAGGTGTCCTCGACCCGGTCCCCGGCCCGAATGTTGCCCAGGTCAGCGACCCTCCAACCCCGGTCCAGGGAAAGCCCATAGAATCCCTGGCGGATCCGGTCCGGGGCCTCCTCGGGGCCATTCTGGCTTCCACCCCTGTTCTCCCGAACCCCCAAAAGGGCGATATCCACCTCGTCGAGCTCAGGAAAACCTTCCTCCGATGTATTCACCCGAACATAATTGGCATGGCCGTTTCGCCCTGCCCGGATCGGCTCAAGGGCTGCAGGGTCAACGGGTTCAAAATAAATCGATGGGTCCAAGTTTCGCTCTTTTCGAATGGCCGGTCAAAAAAAGAGGCCTCTGACCAAGGGTCAGGCTGTAAATAGCTATCCTTTCTTTCCGCTTTTTCCCTTGCTTCCGCTTTTCTTCGATCCTCCCTTTTTCACGGTTTTGCTACTGGTCTTGTTCTCACTCTTCTTTCCACTTTTCTCACCGCTTTTGCTCTCTCCCTTGCCCTTCTTCTTATTACCGGCATTTTTTGCGATCTCGTAGCATTCTTCCAGGGTCAGAGAAGCCGGGTCCTTGTCCTTGGGGACGCGATAATTCTTTCTGCCGCCCATGGCGATAAAAGGACCCCATTTGCCCTTCAACACCCGCACCTTGCTATCCTCATCGAACTCCTTGATGGTCCTTTCCCGCTCCGCTTTCTTCCGGGCTTCGATCAACTCTATGGCCCGGTCCCGGGTGATGGTGAAAGGATCATCCCCCTGATCCTCTTTGACGGAGGCGAAAGTGTTCCCATTCTTTACATAGGGCCCGTAACGCCCAATGTTCGCAACAAGGTCCGCTCCCTGATATTCCCCGAGATCGCGGGGCAACCGGAAAAGCTTGAGCGCATCCTCCAGGGTGATCTCCTCAATGCTCTGCCCTTTGCGCAAGGAAGCAAAGCGTGGCTTTTCCTCATCCTCCCGGTCACCCAATTGCACCATCGGACCATATTTCCCAATGCGAGCGATCACTTTGCGCCCGGAGTCCGGGTCCGTGCCCAGCTCTCTTTCCCCGGTGGCCCTTTCCGTGTTCTCGAGCGTTTCTTCAACCTCTTCGTGGAAGGGATTATAGAAATCCTTGATCATTCGGTTCCAATGGAGATCACCCTTGGCGATCTCGTCGAATTGCCCTTCTACATTGGCCGTGAAATTGTAATCGAGGATGTCCTCGAAATTCTCGACCAGGAAATCGTTCACCACCATCCCGGTATCGGTGGGGAAGAGCTTGTTCTTTTCCACACCCGTGTTCTCGGAACGCGTATGTTCTTTTACCTCACCGTCGGCCAGCTCGAATTCCTTGTAGTTCCGCTTTTGGCCCTCACGGTTCTCCTTCAAAACATAACCCCGTTTCTGGATGGTCGAAATGGTCGGGGCATAAGTGGATGGCCTACCGATCCCCAGCTCTTCGAGTTTTTTGACCAGGCTCGCTTCGGTATATCGCGGAGGATGTTTCGTGAAACGCTGGGTGGCCAACATCCTTTGTAGCGTAAGCTGCTGACCCTCCTTCAAAGGGGGCAATACATCGGAATCCTTTTCCTCTTCCTCATCATCTGAGGATTCCATGTAGACTTTGAGAAAACCGTCGAACTTCACGACCTCTCCTTTGGCCACGAGGGACTCATCGGCGGTGGACAGGGCGATCCGGGCCGTGGTCTTCTCCAGCTCGGCATCCGCCATCTGAGAGGCAAGGGTCCGCTTCCGGATCAGATCGTATAGTTTCTGTTCCCCCGTATCCCCACCGACACTGTCGGTCTTAAGGCTTGTGGGGCGGATCGCTTCGTGGGCCTCTTGAGCTCCCTTGGCCTGGGTCGTGTGACGCCGCGGCTTGGAATAGGATGCACCGTATTGGCTTTTCACGACCGATTCCGCTTCCTTGATGGCACTTTCGGAAAGATTTACCGAATCGGTCCGCATATACGTGATCTTACCCGCCTCATAAAGACGCTGTGCAAGGGTCATCGTTCGGGAGACCGAAAAGCCGAGCTTCCGGCTGGCCTCCTGCTGCAGGGTCGAGGTGGTAAAAGGAGCAGAAGGCTTCCGCTTGGAGGGCTTGGTCTCCAGGGAACTGATCGTGAAATCCGCATCCCGGGCTTTTTTAAGGAATGCTGCGGCCTCTTCCTCCTTCTTGAAGCGGGTGGGCCTTTCCGCTTTCATCGTCGCATCCCCTACTTTGAACTCGGCAGTGACCTTGTAAGAGGACGTGGGCGTAAAGGCCCGGATCTCCCGCTCCCGCTCAACAAGGAGCCGAACAGCAACGGACTGCACCCTTCCGGCGGAAAGGGAGGGTTTTACCTTTTTCCAAAGGACCGGCGAGAGTTCGAACCCGACCAGGCGATCCAGGATCCGACGGGCTTGTTGAGCGTTCACCAACTTTTCGTCAATATCCCGGGGATTTTGAAGGGCCCCTTCGATGGCCGGCTGGGTGATCTCGTTAAAGGTGATCCGCCGGGTCTTCTCATCGGGAAGATCGAGGGCTTTTTTTAAATGCCAGGAAATGGCTTCTCCCTCCCGGTCCTCGTCCGTTGCCAGCCAGACCAGCTCCGCCTCTTTGGCTTCCTTTTTCAAGTCCTTAAGGACCTTCTCTTTCTCCTTATCGATCTCGTAGGTGGGTTGAAAACCATTTTCGATGTCCACCGAGAGTCCTTTCTTTTTCAGGTCCCGGATATGGCCGTAAGAAGACTTCACCAAAAAGCCTTCCCCGAGAAAACGCTCAATGGTCTTGGCTTTTGCGGGCGACTCTACTATGACGAGATTCTTTGCCATGCTGCGTTCAGAATGGAATTCCTTTTCAAAAAGGCCCTACTTATCATTGTAAGAAAGCAAAAGAGCCCGGTCCAATTATAGGAACAAGCTCT
>CAYVSK010000004.1:40029-42613 GCA_964453635.1 uncultured Weeksellaceae bacterium
CTTAAAGCGACAAAGAAAAAGAAAACATCGTTCACACCCCAAAACGATTTTCTCGTTCCTGCATTTGATATACGACTGATCCGGGATCAAGGTTCGCATTTCAAGCCCCCTACAGTTCCTGTTCCGACCCCTTCGGAGGCCCGTTGCCGGATATTTTGATCATTGTGCAGGGATCACGGAACTGTCAATTTGACACTTGGCCCAATTGGATTACCTTTGCCTCTCTTTTATGAATCACAAACGATCTTCGAAGATGGCGACCCAAGAAAAGACCATTGATGAGGCGCGGCAAGGTGAGGCCACCATGGTCGACCCCCCAGGCGGCCAGGGTGCAGGGCGATCCCTTTACCTGGAGAGCTACGGCTGCCAGATGAATTTCTCCGACAGCGAGATCGTCGCTTCCATTCTGAAGGAGGAGGGTTACACGACCACCCAGGATCCCGCTGAAGCCGACGTGGTCCTACTCAACACCTGTGCGATCCGCGATAATGCGGAACAACGAGTAAGGCAACGGATCCGTCAGTTCAAGAAAAGCAAAAAAGAAAACCCGAACCAACTGATCGGGATCCTCGGGTGCATGGCTGAACGCTTAAAAGAAAAGCTTCTCGAAGAAGAGAAGCTCGTGGATATCGTCGTGGGTCCCGATGCTTACCGGGACCTTCCCAAGCTTATCCGAGAAGCGGAAAGCGGGCAGAAGGCCGTGAATACGCTACTGTCGAGAGAAGAGACCTATGCTGACATCAGTCCCGTTAAACTCAACAAGAGCGGTGTTTCCGCCTTTATATCGATCATGCGGGGGTGTGACAACATGTGCTCTTTCTGTGTGGTGCCTTTTACCCGTGGACGGGAACGGAGCCGGGACCCGAACACCATCGTAGAGGAAGCCCGCGAACTTTTCGACCACGGCTACCGGGAGGTCACCCTCTTGGGCCAGAACGTTGACTCCTACAAATGGAACCTGAACCGAAAAGGGGAAACTCTCGACCCGGAACAGGAAACGGTCAATTTCGCCCAACTTCTCGCCCGAGTGGCCGAGATCAGTCCCTGGCTACGGGTGCGTTTCTCCACTTCCCATCCCAAGGACATGACCGATGAGGTGATCGACACCATGGCCCATTACGGGAACATTTGCAACTCCATTCATTTACCCGTTCAATCCGGGAATTCGGACATCCTAAAAAAGATGAACCGTGGCTACTCACGAGCCTGGTACATGGACCGGATCCACGCCATCCGCGAAAGGATCCCCGACTGTGGTATCTCTACGGACATCATTACGGGTTTCTGTACCGAGACCGAGGATCAACACCGCGACACGATCTCGCTCATGCAGGAAGTGGAATACCATTTCGCCTACATGTTCCAGTATTCGGAAAGACCCAAAACCCTTGCCGAACGAAAAATGGAGGACGATGTGCCAACAGCCGTCAAAAAGGAACGCCTCCAGGAAGTGATCGCCCTTCAACAGGAGCATTCTCATAAACACAACAAGGCAGCCATCGGGGAGACCTTCTGGGTATTGGTGGAAGGTCCCTCAAAAAGATCCGATAAGAAGCTCTTCGGGCGAAACTCTCAGAATACCGTCGTGGTCTTTCCGCGTGGGGATTATCGGCCGGGCGAGTATCTCCGGGTGCAAGTAACGGATTGCACTTCCGCAACACTGATGGGGGAAGTGGTCGGGGATGCCCGCACCTGACCGCTCTTTTCCCTTCAGAACTGGTTCGGGACAGGATACTGGCTAAGGATCGGGGGAAATGGCTCTACGCCACCCGGTCAAGGCTTTAAATGGTGCTCGCAAGCGCCAAAGCCTTAGCAAGAAGCATTTGCCAGAGAGGACGCAAACTAAAGAATATAAATGACCCTACAACAGATCAAGCAACGTTTCGGCATCATCGGGGATTCGCCCCTGCTCAATCAAGCCCTGGAGACCGCCATGCAAGTGGCCCCC
This sequence comes from uncultured Weeksellaceae bacterium, assembly GCA_964453635.1. Lineage (GTDB taxonomy): Bacteria > Bacteroidota > Bacteroidia > Flavobacteriales_D > CAYVSK01 > CAYVSK01. The sequence goes on from CAYVSK010000004.1 coordinate 41,978, forward strand.
ACCGATGTCACCGTATTGATAACCGGCGAAAGCGGAACGGGCAAAGAGGCAATGCCCCAGGTCATTCACCAGCTCAGCCCCAGAAAACATGCCCGCTACATAGCTGTGAATTGCGGCGCGATACCCGAAGGCACCATCGATTCCGAACTGTTCGGCCACGAAAAAGGGGCCTTCACGGGCGCCCAGGAGGCCCGCAAAGGCTATTTCGAGGTGGCCGATGGGGGCACCGTCTTTCTGGACGAGGTCGGGGAACTCCCCAAAGAGACCCAGGTCCGCCTCCTGCGCATTCTGGAAAGCGGAGAGTACATGCGCGTGGGGTCCTCTCGGGTCCAAAAGACCGATGTCCGGATCGTCGGGGCCACCAACACCGATATCCTCGAGGCCATCAAGAACGGGAAATTCCGGGAGGACCTCTATTACCGGTTGAACACCGTCCCGATCCGCGTTCCCTCTCTCCGGGAAAGAAAGGAAGACATCCCCCTTCTTTTCAGGAAGTTCGCCGCCGATGTCTCTGACCGCTACAATATGCCCAAGATCCGCCTGTCCGAGGACGCCGTTGAACTCCTCAAAGAGTACAGATGGCCGGGCAACGTCCGCCAGCTGAAGAACGTGGCCGAACAACTCTCCGTCATCACA